>JBAVAA010000299.1:0-8772 GCA_049585515.1 Terriglobales bacterium
AACAGTGTCACCTTGTGACGCTGCCGTCCCAAATGTGGTCGGCGCGCTCAAGCCAGTCGGCAACCCGGCAAGTTGAAACGACGTCACCGTCCCACAGCTGGCGCCCGGGCAGTTGGCGCCAACGGCGCCAGTCACTGGAAACGTTCCATCCCACCCTGACGGAATGAACCCGGCCAGCGTTACGCGGACTCCGATATTCAGCGCCAGCGCGGTCGAAACGGCGATTGTGCCAGTCGTCCCAGATTCACTTGCGGCCGTCACGGTCACTGCTGTCGTCGAAGGCGCATTGGTGCCCGCAAAACAAGACGCTTGCTGTCCCGAGATGCCCCCGGCATACTGCAGACAAACGGGCTGGTTACTGCCAATTGAAGAATTCGGTCCGCTGGTTCCCGCAGTGATTGCTTGAAATACGTCGTCAATAGAACCTGATCCGGTCGTGCCTTCGATGGGGTTTGTCAGATTGCCGGCCGAGTAACTCGTTCCGGATGCCCATGGATATCCGCAAAGACTGATCGGATTGGCCGGAACCGCCGTCACCATCAGCAGCTGATAGTAACTGCCACTCGACCAGACGCTGGGCGTATTCGTGCCAGACACCACGCCAAGATTGCATCCCCAATCGCTCGACCAGAACAACCAGTTACCATCCTGCGACCATTCGCTGATCTGAAACTGGGTATTGAAGGTTTTGCTGGTTCCGGTCGCAAAGGTATGAGTAAACTGCGACACGGGTCCAAAGGTAACCGTTGGCGCAGCCGTAGGATTGGACGTAGGCCAGCACGTCTCCATGTTCTGCCACGCATTGAAAGCCGGCCCGAGGTTGGCATAGTTGTAAGTGGTGCCACAGGAGTGGAAGCTGCCGTGATCACACCCCCCGGTGCAGCTCAAGTGTGAATCTAAGGCCAACCCCAGGTTGCATGTCGGATTGCCGGAAACAGAGTTACATCCCAAAGGATAAGTTGCTGGAGGAGGGTTTCCAGGCAAAAGGTAAACACTTGTACCGGGTTGCGAACTGACGCCGACGCTCAGGTTATAGATGCTGTTGAACCATCCGCTATTGGACCCACCTGACGCAGTGCCTGTGAATGCGACTAACTCGGTTTGGTCCATAGTCGAATGATTGAGGCCCGCGTAAGTGACTTGCAAAGAGCTCGTCGCATTGAAAGCCGATGGAGTTCCGTTCCAAACTTGAAAGTTCTGCGACGGGCAATTCGCGCCCAGATATCCGCCCTGCTCTGAAATCTGGAGGTAGGGAGCAGCCGCCAGCTTGTTCATTTGCGAATCATGGATCACATAAGGGCATGCGCCTGAACCATTGGGGTTGCTGATGGTAGTCAGAGGGACGCTGCCGACCGTAGAGGCCGTGATGCTTCCGCAAGTGAATCCATTGCCGGTGCCGCACGTGAACGTGGTCCAGATTCCGGTCGCCGTATCCAGGTGCTGGAAGGCATTCGCCGTCGCATCATAGACCACCACGTCCTTCCCCGATCCCTGGTCCGCCGTCCACTTTCCATAGCCGACGCTGCTGCAGGCTCCCGTACTGCATCCATAGGTGTTGGTGGACATAGCCATAGCGAACTTAGAGGGATAAGAAGATCCGTCCGCGCTGTAGGTCGCGTCGTTACTGATGCTCTTCAGGCCAGCCCAGAAGGCGTTCCCCGCGCTGCCGGGAATATAAGCTGGACCGACATTGGTCCACACGATGTTCGCTCCATCATTAAATGTGGATAACAGATCGGGGTGCCCAGTGATAAAGAACGACGATCCCGAAGTTCCCGCCGTACCCGTGTTTTGGTAGAGGAACTGCGCGGTGGAGCTTGTTCCACGCCACACGTTGCCGGCAGTATCGGTAAGATTGTCGATTTTGCAGGGCGGGGAACTGATGAAATTTGGAGACGACCCAGTCGTGGATGCCCCGCTCGTCGTCTTTAACACATACATACACGCGATTGTGCCGCCTTGCGCCACTACGATATCGCCGAGGGCGTAGGTGTGCCCAGTTGTCCACGCCCCTCCCGTCGCCATTTCCGAGGTTGAGAGGGGATGAATGACGTAGGTACCCCAACTGTAATTCGTCGCGGCGGCCCACTGCGGCGCGCTGTACTGCGGCAGCCCGTATTTGAAATCTACTATGCAGGTTAGAAGTGAGTAAGCGCCGGTTGCCGTATTAATTGAGTACGGACACACCGTGGTAGCGGAGTTGATATCGGAATTGGACCCGAACGCAAACAACGTCGATGGATCGGTGTAGGAAAACACGATTGATCCGAAATTCTCGATTGCGCCCGGACTGCCGCTCACACATCCCGTTACGCACAGATCGCCAGTGATGAAGGCGCCAGAATTGATCGGAGTGAAATGACCTTTGTTTGGCCCGGTAGGGTTGAACAGACCGATGTGTTCGCTCCCGTTGCATCCGACGCCTACCAGAGTTGTGTTTGTGTTCGTGAGCGTGCCCGCGCCAGAACCTCCGGCACCAGCCGAGTAGCCGTTGCAGGCAGTCCCGGCGCTGTTGACGTCGGTCAGCCGCGTAATCGGACTGAGGTTTGCCGAGCTGCCAAAAGTCGAACCATCGAAGTTCTTGTGGCCCAGGAAAGATGTGTCGTAAACCGTAGCGCCGTTGTTTGTGCCATCGGAGTTCGAGAGACTAGGCAGCGTTCCGCCCGGGATCACATCCACGCCATTGTAGGCGCAGTAGTTTGGTGCTGCGCAGTTGTTGGAGGCGGCGAATATCGCCGGCCCCCGGTACGATCCGCGACCCGAGTCTACCCCTTGTCCCAGGGCGGGCAGGCAAAGGATAACAACCGCCAGAAACGTCTTCATTGCTCTTTGCTCCACAAAAAATCGCAGCCTCGCCCACCGGAACTGCTCTTCAATTCCGGACTCGTGCAGGGCTGCGGAGTCTGCGCCCGTAGTCACTCCAGGCTTCGCTATAATGTTTTTTGCTCTTCCCTGCGGTTTGCGCAGGGCTTCATGGAAAGGGAACTATGCCGACTGATGTAGTCATGCCCCAGATGGGCGAATCGATTTTCGAAGGAACCATTACTAAGTGGCTGAAAAAGCCTGGTGACAAGATTCAGCGTGACGAGCCTTTATTCGAGATTTCCACCGACAAGGTTGACGCCGAAATCCCCGCGCCCGCCAGCGGCATTCTCCAGGAGATCAAGGTTTCCGAAGGAAACACTGTGCAAGTCAACACAGTTGTCGGCGTGATCGGCGACGGCAATGGCGCTTCAGCGTCGGTTCCCGCTAAAGCGGCTGTTCCCGCGGCCGCGGCTCCGGCGCCGGTGCTGGTAAAGAAAGAAGCTCCCGCACCGCCGCCCGCATCCCACGCCAGCTCTCCCGAGAGCGAAGAAGATTCCGATATTCGATCGTCCCCGCTGGTCCGCAAGCTTGCGCGTGAGCACAATGTGGATCTCGCCAAAGTGAGCGGCACCGGCACCGGCGGCCGCGTCACCAAGCAGGACGTTCTCGATTTCGTCGAGCATCGCACGGCCGCTCCGGTCGTGACGCCGACACCCCGTCAAGCTCCGGCTCCCGCGCCGGCGGCCATTCCTGGCGATCTGGTGCCCATGTCACAGATGCGCAAGATCATCGCGCAACGCATGATTGAATCGCGCCGTACCAGCGCTCACGTCCACTGCATGTTCGAGGTGGACATGACGCGCATCGTCAATCTGCGAAACAAACTCAAGAACAGCTTTGAGCAGCGTTATGGCGCGCGCCTTACCTTCATGCCATTTTTCGTGCGCGCCGCCATCATCGCCCTGCAGCAATATCCCATCGTCAACGGTTCGCTCGAAGGCGACAATATCCGCTATCATAGGCACGTCAACGCCGGCATCGCCGTCGCGCTCGATTGGGGATTGATCGTGCCTGTCCTCAAGAACGCGGACGAACTCAATTTCCTCGGATTGCAGCGCGGCATCACCGATCTCGGCGAGCGCGCGCGTGCGAAGAAACTCCTGCCAGCGGACGTCGAAGGCGCCACCTTCACGATCACCAACCCCGGCCAGTTTGGCGCCGTCTTCGGCTTACCCATCATCAATCAGCCGAACGTGGCCATCATGGGCGTCGGCGGCATCACCAAGCAGCCCCTGGTAATCACCGACCAGGACGGCGCCGATTCCATTGCCATCCGTTCCGTGGTTCACCTTACGCTTGGCTACGACCATCGCATCATTGACGGCGCGCTGGCCGACCGGTTCATGCTGGCCGTAAAGAAGAACCTCGAAGGCTGGGCCGAAGACGTCGGCTAACAGGATTGGTCATCGGGTGATCCCTGACTTTCGATCACCCGATGCCTTCAAACCAGCGGCGTTTCCCCCAGCAGCATTGGCCCGTCTTCCGACCGTTCGATGAAATACCGCGCCACGTCATCCCGCAGTCCAGGTTTGTTGCCTGTCCAGCGCCACAATCCCTGGTAGTCTCGCGCAATGTCCGTTGCGGGATTGAAGTCCCACTTTCGCAGGAGCGCCCACCGCTCGCCATAAGCGCGCAACGCTTTGCTGCCGTGAAAAGCGTGAGTTGCGAAGTTGTCAATGCACCCCATCGGAGAACGCCCTTCAATTCGGTTCAGTTTCGCAGCCCGCGCTTGCCAATTGAGTACGGCTTCCACATAAGGCTCGGTGCACCGCTTCATTTCCGCAGCCACGTTGGTAGCTTGTACCAGGCCGAATGCCTGATGCCAATCCGCGCTGCCCAATATGCAGGTATCCAGCATTCCGCCAACCGTATCGAAAGCGTCGCGGCGCCACGACCATGCTCCTCCCGTCGCTCCGGGAGCATGACCAAATGGAAAACTCTCTGACGGTTGCAGCGGGGCGTAGTAACTATCCGCTCCTCCTCCTGCGCGCCGCGCTCGCCGCGAGCTAAGGAATTCGCTCTGATGCATATGATTCCAGGCGAAGCTGGTGCTCATGCGGTAAGGACGATGACCGAGATAGCTCGTGCTTGTTTCGCCGGTTAGATCGGCATAAGTGCTGAATAACTGCACAAAGCTATGATGCTGGAGCATGTGGATTGCCTCCAGCGCCCAGTCATGCCGCGTGAAGTGGAAGTCGCCGTCCACATATCCACCGTATCGCCAGTCCGGCGGAAACCGTCGCACGCCCTCGTTGATCGCGCATTCCTTGATCCAGAGGTTCGAATCGGTCCGCAGTTGCAAATCAAGAGGATTCTCGGCGCTGGTCACTTCGTGCGGCCGGTCTCCGAAGGCAACTTCGACGACATGCAGTTGGACGTTCGGGCTGGCCTCCATATGAATCCGAAAATCATGGAAAGATTCGCGCCTGCGCTGCCAGCGGTACGGGTTACTATAGACCGAAACGATGTGCAGCTTCTGAGTCTCGGAATAGTCCACGAACTCACGATGCACGTTTGGATGCTTGAAAGTCACTGCGTTTCCTCTCGATCATGTGCAGGACGGACGGCCCTAACAGCTTGCGGAACAACTCCGGTTTCGTATCAGGGCATCGCTTTAGCGATACCTTAAGTCCTTGGAAATCGGACGCCTCTTTAGGGGCCGAGGCGGCAAAATCAACTTTTCCGCAACCTCCTAAGACGGCTCCTAGCCAGGTTTTCAGTTTGCGTGTTTCCAGAAGTGCAACGCGATCTGCACGATGATCATTGCAAACGCGACCACCGAAGCGTAGGCTGCGGTCCGTCCCGCCTGTTCCCCGCGCACAATCTCCAGGTTCTTCACCCGCTCCGCCAAGGCGCTGTGTTCGCGCTCATACATTTCCCGCCGAAGGTACTCTGCTCGTTCCAGGTTGATTTGCTCGCGGAAATTGTTCATCTCCGCCAGGCGGTAATCGAGGACCTCATTCGCCTTCTGGATTCTGGCTTCTGCGGCCTCATGGCGAAGGCGTTCCGTTTGAGATTGCGCTTCCAGCGCCGTAGTGCAGCGCCGAAACTCAGCCTCCGTCGCCTTGCGTTCGGCCTCGAGCGCCCGATCGATGAACTGCACCAGCGGAAATACGACAAGCGAAGTGGTACGCGAATCGTGATCGCTCATTCACAGCGCCCCTTCTTCGACATCGTTGGGAGTTTTCATCACGTCAATGGATAGTCGACATGCAGCGCCGTCGAATACCGCGAATACTTCGGCGGCCCGCTGCCATCGTAGCTCTTCAAGAAATAGGTCTGCGACCGCGCGTACCGCGTGAGGGTAAAGCTGCTGTTCGGGAAACGGCCCACCAGATTGCCGTTGTAGCCAGCTCCCCAACCTTCATCTGAGTACCGCACTCCGCTGATTGTCGTAAGCGCTGGCCCTTGCGCATGTAACGCGGTCGACAACGTCAACGCCACCAGCAGTGTCCATAGCGCCAAAAACACCACCTCGGCCGCCATCGAAGAATACTTGTCATTCACCGTGAATGATTTGCCCATCTCTTGTTCTCTCCTGGTGAGCGCACGCGACCCAATTCGGCCAATAAGAAAGCCGCTCTCTCGAGCGGCGCGCTTTTCGCATATTTCCGTTTTCATTCCGATGGTTAATCCGTACTGCTCGGCTCGCTCTCAACTCGCGACTCCAGAAATCGCCGCACGCTCTCCACGTACACGTCCGCGAAGTCTACCACCGGCCTGCGCGTTTCGATCAGCGCCAGGGCCGCTTCCATTTCCCAGTCCATTGCGCATAATATTGCCAGCGTCATCATCGGAGCCCGGTGCACTCCCGCGGCGCAATGAACATAGAGTCGCGCCCCCGGATCGTTGAGCGCTTGCTGCGCAAAATCGACGCCGCGTTTCAGCAGTTCCGGGGGCTTCGGCAAAAAATCGTCGTCGGTCGGATTCCACAATACGTCAATGCCATGCATCCCTGCCAGCGGCCTGTCGTCGAACTCGATCTGCATGTTAAGCACGTGGGTAACGCCGGTTTGCGCCAGCTCTTCCATGTTTCGCGGATTCCATATCCCGCCGCCTAGCGCGATTCGTTCCGTAACCCAGGTCATATCCATGCAGCGTCCTGTTCACCTTCCCGTTGCCAGCCGCAATCTGCGCCGTTAGATTTCTCTTGATTCTACGTCACATTCCCGGTCCCCTCACGGCCTCAAAATAGAAAAAGGGCGCGATGAACGCCGCGCCCTTCAGAGTTTTCTATTTTTTCGACTCTTAAGTTTAGGATATCAAATCAGCAGGGGGTGTACCGCCAACTTTTCGACATTTATTTTCCCCTTCATTTGAGCAGCTTACGCCGAATTTATGCGTTTCACCCTCTTGACAACTTTTGACCCCTCTCGTCGCCGAAGGCAATTTTTCCAACAACCCTCCCGCCAGCAATATCCGCGAGAGTTGGTCGAGCGCATCCTGAAGAAACCGCTCAGCCGTTCTCTGAGTGTAACCGAGCAGTCGTGCCACCTCGTGTACGGTGTATTCCTCCAGGACATTCATCGCGAGTAGCTTCTTTTCAAGCGTGTTTAGCTTCTCGATCGCCCGCTCCATGTCGGCCACAAAGATTACGATGTCCTCGAAGTTCCTCATGGTGTATGACGTGACCCGGGAGCGGAAAAACTCCCGCCCCAGTAGCGACGGCAGCCTCCCCACCTCAACCGATGCTCGGGCGTACCGCCGCAGCAACGCAACCGTCCGCCGACGGTAGGGCCAGAGGTCCGCCTCCGGCTCACCAAACACTGCTGACAACGGCGGTTCCGACTGCGCGATCAGATTGCCTATTCGCGTGCTTGTCGTTTGTGCGCTGGTCATGCCCACACCTCCGCCGTAGCCACGCCCTGCAGACAATCAATTCGAGCCGAGCTCTGTACACTCTCGCGTTGGGTGTGACCGCCGGGTTTTCGCTGGTTCACATCGCGGCGTTTGCGCGTCCTGCGAGGCGGCGCCTCCCGACGGTCGGGCATTTCCGCTAAACACGACTGGCAACCGGAACAATAGACTCCGTCCATTCCCTCTGGACGCAGCCACAGCCCACCGCACCGTTCGCAATACTTCAATTCGACGTGAATTTCCTGCCCTTGCTTCTCGCTGATGAAGTTCATGATTGCCTCTCTCTATGAAATTAAAAAAGCCCTGGCGCCGATTTCTCGGTCCAGGGCTCGTTTCTCTTACGATGACCTGTGGGTGCTATTTAGTTAGGAAGATACCCAATTATTGAAGCCTGGCCGTCAACCCCGACTCCGGTTGCCGGAAGTAGCCCTCCTCGTAGCCGGACTTTAATACTTGCCCATTTTGCACAATGACACTCAGACGTCCGTTGAAGTGAACGGCTTGCAACAAGCGCTGCATAGCCGCCGAGAGCACTTCCGCCGAACGTACTTTCCGGCGGAACTCTCCGAAGCTTCTTTCTTCGCTTTCGTGCGATCCTACTTCTATCATGGCGAACAACCTTTCCTGCGATATAAGTGCATTATGATACATAGAATCGAGTTATCCTAGAACTCATAAATTACTAAGTCAATAAAATACGTGTTTTTAAGGATATACGAAAGTAGATACTACTTTTAGAGCTGGGAAGAACAAGTCACAGACAATGACTCCGCATTCCCGGAGAGTACGACGCGAAAGAGCACAGCATCGGAGGTCCTAAATCTCTGATTTACCCGCGCTCAAACGCATGTTTTTCTTCCAACTGCCGGAGGGCCGCGGCCATCTCAGACTCGAACCGATCTCTTTGATCCATAAGCGCGGGAAGGGCGGTGGCATAACGTCGAGCCAAGTTGAAGAGTCGTTGCTGCGCGAGCCCGGCAGCGATTTCAACGATGCGATCGCAGGTGGTATCCAGGTAGAGCGCCTCGGTTGGGTCGCCCAGCCACACAT
>JBAVAA010000300.1:0-2755 GCA_049585515.1 Terriglobales bacterium
GCCTGGTCAAAGAAGGCGGCGAAGTGATGGAAGAGGATATGGAACAGGGAATCAAAGATGCCGCGATCATTGCCGCCGCTCAGCGTGTCGAGCATTACGAGATCGCCGGCTATGGCTGCGTGCGCGCCTATGCAACAAAATTGGGAGACAAGGAAGCCGCCAATCTTCTGAGCCAAACTCTCGACGAAGAAAAGGAAGCCGATGCCACTCTGAATGGTATCGCTGAGCGACTTAATTTAGAGGTCCCGCAGGAGCAAGAGGAAACGAAAAAGATATCCGGCAAAACGTCCCGCCGGCGATCGGCTGCCTGAACGGGAATTTCACTGACAACGGCGGGGTGGAGAGCGGTCTGAAACAGAATCAGACCGCTCCACGCCTGCGGGACGGCAGCGACGAACTAAGAACACTGCATGATGAGGATGAAGCCATGTCAATCGAAAGCAAGAACGATCCCCACTCGGACTTACCGACCATGCCTGATCCGTCCAAAAACAATCCGGGAAGCGGGCCGCATCTGCCCACCATGCCTGAACCGGTGAACGATCCGGAAAGGGGTCAGCAATTTCCAACTGACTCCGACCCTGTCACGAAGCCGTCGCGGATTGATGATCCACGCCGTCAAGAGAAGAAAGACGAGGATGGCGACATCTCTCAGCAAATCGCGTGACCGATTTCTCTACAGGATTCCCCGGCATCTGCTAGAAGTACTACCGGATGGCAGCATGTGATCGTTTATTACTACACTGAAATATTAGTTGAGTTGTTTTGAAATTCCGAGGAGATTCCACAATGAAAACGCTAGCGAACGTAGTCGCCGCCACCACCCTGATTTTCGCTGGATATATCTTTATATCCTCGATCCCAGATCTGCGGCGCTATATCAAAATCAGCACAATGTAGGGTTTGGGGCCTCCCTGTGGCCGAGTACGCACAAAAGCCACAGTGATTTCACTTGACCGCCGCAGTTCGCCTCGAATCAGCGGCTTGGAGAATGCCAATGGGCGTTGAATCGCAAATCAAGTGTGCGCATCCTGCTTGCCGATGTGATGCAGGGAAGGACAATAAATATTGCAGCCAGTCCTGCCAGGAAGCCGCAAACCTGACCGAAATCGCCTGCCAATGCGGGCATCCCGAGTGCACCGCAACCCATTAGGACGGGCGAACCGGTAAGATGAACCGTTCTCGCCTCTTGATCCACGCAACCCGCAGAAGTAATTTCAGGACCGGGCAAACGAGGGATGATGGGGCTCGAGGAATCAAATGCAAATTCGTATCCAATCGTTCTCACCAAGGTTCGAACTAGGTGTCGCACTGAGGTTCGCATTGATGTTTGCGATCCTCCTGGCTTGCCTGTCGGCAACATCGTTCGCGCAGCTCGCCATCAACGTCGCGGTCTCATTTGCCCCGCCACCGATCCCGGTGTATGACCAGCCTCTCTGCCCGGGCGACGGTTATATCTGGACTCCGGGCTATTGGGCCTACGACCCCGACGTCGACGACTACTATTGGGTTCCCGGCACTTGGGTAATGGCTCCAGAAGTTGGCTATCTGTGGACACCGGGCTGGTGGGGCTGGGGTGACGGCGGATTCTTTTTCCACGACGGCTATTGGGGTCCGGAGGTCGGGTTCTACGGCGGAATCAATTACGGCTTCGGTTATTTCGGCGTCGGCTTCCAAGGCGGACGATGGGATCACGATCACTTCTTTTATAACCGCGCCGTAATGAACGTGAACGTCACCGAGATCCATAACGTCTACAACGAAAACGTGGTCGTTCACAACAACACTCGGGTCAGCTATAACGGCGGCGAGGGAGGAGTCGATCGACGGCCAACGCCGGAAGAGGAGGCGGCGGCGCGCAACAGACACATTGCACCGGTCCAGGCTCAAATTCAGCATGTGCAGTTGGCGAGATCCAATCCACAGCTGCGCGCATCGGCCAATATGGGCAAGCCGCCGATTGCAGCAACGCCCCGGCCCGGCGATTTCAAAGATCGCGGAGTAGTAGAGGCTAAAGAACCCGGCGGACGTTGGACGCCTCCGCCCAACCGTGGCGGAAATCGGCCAGGTGCAACCGCCGCAGCAGCTCCGCGCCCCGAGAACAATGCCGCGCGTCCGGCGAATAACGCTGAACGGAACAATGCGGAGCGTTCGAGCACGCCGACGCACGTTCGCGAACTTCCACCCGCGGAACGGCCCGCTCCTCCAAATACAGGCAATGCGAAGCAGGACCAGAAGTACCAGCAGCAACAGGAAAAGCTATACGCGCAACAGCAAAAAGAGCGTCAAAAAGTAGCGCAGCAACAGGAAAAGGAAGATCAGAAGCTGGCGAAGCAGAATGCCCCTGAAGCGCAAAAGCAGCAGCAGGAGCAGCGCCACCAGCAACAGACGCAGCAATTGCAGCAAAAACACCAACAGCAGCAGAAACAGATGCAACAGAAAATTCAGGCAAGGCCCGAACCGCGGTCCAAGCCTCCAAAGTAGGATCGGTAGCCGGATCGGTCTTGTTTCGGGAACGGACAGAGTGTTTCGGCGGGCGGGATGCGTGACGTCGTCCTGACGCCGTTCCGCTTCGGACGAGTCCGAGACAGGGAAACGGCAAAAACCTGTGCCGCATTACCCGGCCCGCGCTTCAACTGCGCTTAAGAGTAACCCGGAATGGTGGGTTTGTGCATCAGGCAAAATGTCTATCACTGGCCCACCCATTTCGTGAGTTGATCGCTACAGGAATCCACCGATACTCTTGGCGCTATGC
>JBAVAA010000301.1:0-6601 GCA_049585515.1 Terriglobales bacterium
TTCGCGAGCTGAAGAATACGATCGAGCGCGGCATGATCCTCGAAGATGAGCCCTATCTGCGTCCCGTGTATCTGCCCTTTTCCGTAGGAGAATCGGGAGGCCGCACCGTCTTCGAGCGAACTTCCCCCGCTGAAGCCGGACAGGTCTTGCCCAACGGCCGCATGCTTCCTCGCCTGTATATTCCGGAAGGCGGAACGTCGCTCGAAGAGGTAGAGCACGCCATGGTCGAGCTAGCCATGCGCCAGGCGAACGGCAACCAGACCCACGCCGCGAAACTGCTGGACATCAGCCGCGACGCACTTCGCTACAAGCTGAAGAAATTCGGCCTGATTCGCGGCGATGATGAAGGGGCGCAGGCGAGCGCGGCTGAGGAGCAGTAATCGACTCCACGTTCTCACTACACTGGAGAGTAAACAAGCGAATATCCGCTAAGTCGATCTGGTGCCGGCAAGCGCCCCTTCGGGCGTGGACAGATGGAATAGCCGCTGCAAGGCAGTGGTCATCTGTTCCTGCTCTACTTTTTCCGGATGCTCCTTGAGTTCACGGGCCAATGACGCTGCGATTCTCTGCGTCATGCGGGACATGACTGCGTTTAACATTTCGTCCTGGTCTTTGGAAAACGGTCCGTTCTCGTCTCGGAAGGAATCCAGTTCTTGCCGGCAAATTTCGTCCAAACGCTTGCGCAGCGCCACGATGGTGGGTACGACACGCTCTGCCGTTAGTTGGCGGCGGAAGCCTCGCGCTTCAGCATTGAGAATTTTTTGTGCTTCGGCTGCGGCTGCTTCGCGTTGGCTTGCGTTGGGATCGGGCACGCTTTCCAGGTCGTCCAGGTCATAGAGGAAAACTCCCTTGAGGTTGCGCACCGCTGAGTCGACATTGCGGGGGATAGCGAGATCCACGATTACCAGGGGTCGAGCCTTCTGATTCTTGTTGCGCCCGCGAACCAGAGTCCCAACTTCCTCGCGGCTGAGAATCGTGTGCGGACAGGAAGTAGAGACGATGATGATGTCGGCCTCTGCCATATGCTGCCACCGTTCCTCAAAGGGAATCGCCGTTCCACCGACCTTCGCTGCCAAGTCAGCCGCGTTCTCGAGGGTGCGGTTGAGAATGGCGACGCGTACGGAAGTGCCGCCCTGGCTGAGCAACCCGCGGGCCGAGAGTTCACCCATCTCGCCTGCGCCGATCAAGAGTATTTTTTTATTTTCCAGTTCGCCGAAAATCTGGCGCGCGAGTTCCACTGCGGTAGAAGGAATCGAAACCGCCGGTTTGCCGATCGCGGTCTCGCGGCGCACGCGGTCCGAGACAGTCATCGCCTTCTGCAACACCGCATCGAGGAACCGGCCGCTTGTTCCCAGTTTCTGTGCCTGCTGCCAGGCTTCTTTCACCTGGAGGACGATCTGGGGCGCGCCGACCACCATGGAATCGAGACAGGAGGCGACGCGAAAGATATGCAGAACCGCCGCTTCATCCAGCAAGCGGTAAAAGTGTTTCCACTCGCATAGCTTGAGTCCATATTCGGAGCCGAGCAGCCGCATTACGGAGTTGGCGGCCAGAGTGACATCGCTGGCCCACAACAAGAACTCAGTGCGATTACAGGTGGAGAGGACGATGACTTCCTCAATGCCTTCGGCTCTTGATAAGTGCGTGAGCGCTTCGTAGCGCCGGTTCTCGCTGATCCAGAAACGTTCGCGCACCGCCACCGGAGCTGTACGGTAGTTCAGTCCAACGACCATGAGACTGGGTTCCATCTCAGCAGCTCCCTGACGACCACTACCAAAGGAAGAACGCACACCGGATGCCAAAGAAAGGAACAGCTGCAATCGTATTTGTTTTCAGTGGGTTAGCTTTTGTATGGTGAGCCAGACATGAAAATCGAACAGCTAGAATTGCGGCATATGACGCTTGAGTTGGTGTCTTTAGCCCCGAACATTGATGTTGAAAAATGAAACATTCATCGCGCCAGCCGAGTTGACAGCAGATCAAGTCAGGCGAGAAAAAAGAAAGCGCCCCACGATCCGGAGGGAATGTGGGACGCTGGTTTTGAAAGCCCATCGGGCTCTCGGTTACTAACTTCGATCTTTGCTAAATTCGATCGTTGCCAAGTTGGGTCAGTGATGATCTTCCCAATTGTGCTCAGTTTCCCAGCGATGCTCTTTTCCATTCCACCACTGGTGATACGCGCTCCAGCAACGCTCTCGTTCGGCATTCAAATCTCGCCGCCGATCGTCGGCTGCGCGGCTATGCTCGCCGTGGTCGCGGATCGCTCTGTCCAACCTGGCTTCCGCCTTTTCGATGGCATGCTGACACTTTTCCTTTTCATCGGCGTGCACGAGCGGTGCTGCCACAAACAACATGAGCGCCCACGCCATTACGGCTGCTACGGCTGATCTTCCAAATCGTCGATTCAAGCCTCGATCCTCCTAAGTTTGGATGACTACAGCCGGTGATTCTATAAAAGTGCAGGGAAGCTCTCGATACAGTTCATACGGTATTTACCATGAGAGAACCCTTGGGTCTTGCTCGACCTTGTTCACGGGTGGGCGAGACGGGGCAACCCCGTCTTACAGGGACAGAGGTTCCTGTCTCAGCGCACGACTTCGAGCGGTGGGTGCTTTTCTTTTTTCAGGCTCTTGGCTTTCGGTTCGTAAACGCAGAATGGTTCTTCGTCGAGGTAGTTGCCGGTGGCGGCGTAGGCGCGTGCGCGGCATCCCATGCACACATTGCGGAACTCGCAGCAGCCGCACTTTCCCTGGAGGTTATTGGTGTCGCGGAGTTCGTTGAATACGGTCGAGTTTTCCCAGATTTCGGCGAAGGGCTGCTTACGCAGATCTCCAGCCAAGGCAGGAAGGTATCCACAAGGATACACTTCGCCTTGATGAGAGATAAAACAGACCGCGGTTCCAGCTAGGCATCCCTTGGTCATGGCGTTCATGTCGGAAGGATGCGAGCCGGGGTGTCCCACCGGGCGTCCGATCCCCTGAGGTTTGAGTTCGATGCCGGTTGAGCCGGGCATTGCCATCTCGGTTGGGCCGATGGAGGGCGCCGCCTCCGAATGTTGCGGTGCTTCAACCAGTGTGGGAGCGACGTGAGCGGCTGCGGCGGCAGCTTCGGAACGGTGCTCGGCAGCCCGCCGTTGCCGGACTACGCGGAAGTAATGTGGCGCACAAGTCGCCTTCATCTCGATGCCGCCTTCAAGCGAGCGATCGTAGAACCAATTGAGCATTCGCTCGTACTCTTCGGGCGGGACCATCTGTTCGGCGGCGATATCCACTCCGCAGCCTACCGGTACCAGCAGGAATGTGTGAAGGGCGTCGGCTCCGAGCGACCGCGCAAGTTCGAGAACGCTGGGAAGCTGATCGGCATTGTGGCGGGCGATGGTCGTGTTAATCTGCACCGACATCCCCAGATTTTTCAGATTGCGGAATCCTGCAATAGCCGCATCGAATGCGCCGGGAATGCCGCGGAAGGTATCGTGCGTGAGGGCATCGGCGCCGTCGAGGCTGATGGCAACCCGCTGCACGCCGCTATCGACGATCATGCGCGCGACGTGCCTGGTGACCAGCGTACCATTCGTAGCCAGCGCAACGCGCAGGCCTTTGTCCGTGCCGTAACGCGCGAGCTGGAAAATATCTGACCGGAAGAGCGGTTCGCCGCCGCTCAGCACCAGGATCGGAGTGGACACCTCGGCAATTTGATCGATGATATTACGTGCGGCTTCGGTGGAGAGATCGGAGGGAGCGCTCAGTTCCGTTGCGGTGGCGCGGCAATGGATGCAGCGAAGATTGCAGCCCTTGGTCAATTCCCAAAAAATCAATCGCGGCTTATTTTTGGTCGTTGAAGTTGGATTGAAATGATGCCCGTTGCCATTTGGTGTTGCCATATGAAAGTTCCTTCCCACAGAAACCGGGTTTTTGTCGCCCACGGGGGAACAATAATCGAGAACACGCCCGTGCAGCGGTGACATTCATCACCCGAAATTGTGATCTCGGTCACGGGAGGTAAGTCTTGTTGAATGTCGATATTAGGACAATCGCAACCGGGATTTCAGATCCGGCAGGACCCTGCAACTACACTAAACGCAGCGCGGAGCGCGTCTTCGCGCGTAGTCTAAGCAGGCTAATTGCGAGTTGCGATCTCGCGCAGCGCCGACGTGTTGCGGATTACCAGCGTTGAGCCTTTTGCCTGTAAGATCTGACGCTTCTTCAACTCGGCAAACAGACGAGTCACGGTCTCGCGAGACGTCCCGATCATCTGCGCGATTTCCTCGTGCGTGAGCCTGAGCTTCAATCGCGGTTCCGCTTTGGCAGCTTCGCCGTTTCTGAGACTCCATTCCAGAAGCAGCTTGGCCAACTTCTCGGCTGCGGAGTGTGACAATCCCAGGGCGCCCGCTTCCTTGCAGGCGTTGTGATACTTCTCGCTTAACTGCTCCGCCACTTTAAAGCAGGCCTCCACGTCGTCCTTGAGGAAACGAAGAAAATCCTCGCGTTTGACGAAATTGACCTGGCAGGGATCGATCGTTTCCGCGGTGACTTCATAGGGTTTGCCGGAGATGGTGGCGCTCAGCCCCAGGACCTCGCCGGGCTCCGCGAGTTTCACGATCACGGTTCGACCGCTGGGGGAGTTAATCGAGAGCTTCACCGAGCCTTTGCAGAGCACAAAGATGCCGCGAGGCAGTTGCCCCTCGACAAACAGCACGGCATTCTGTGGATATGCGGTCGCGTACTTGATATTCTCAAAAGCCTGCAGCGCATTGGGGGGTAAATCGCAGAAAATGCGATCCGTGCGCAGCTTGCAGGTGATGCAACTTTCTACGATCTCCATGCCGTATGGCGAGAGCATTTCACCCTCCTGTGACATCATCGGGCAACCTCGGGTCCGCCTTGCTGGCGGGAATCGCTTCTAGCGCGCTCACGCGCCAAAGGAACAGACCTCGTCTGAGGTCAGTTTCCGTCCGGATGGAACGCTTGGCTGTGTTGCCAGGCACAGGCCAATGTGATGCGCCTCACATCTAGGACTGTCAGGAGAGTCACGATGGTGAGTGACCGATAACACAAACCGCTGGCCATATACTCGGCATGTCGAAGTCGAGAACGACCGCGTGTGCGATCGGAATCCCTGTGCGAGCATTTCAGGATGGCCGCTGCCAAAAGGACGCAATCTACACGGCGCACTTGGAAACTCGGTGTTGTCGGGCAGCGCACAAAGCGGCGATGTTTCGGAGGCAACGCATCCCCCGGGATGCCTTCTGGAGGATGCGTCAGGTTCGAGACGTGGTTAGTCGCTTGTCCGAGTGACGCTACTTCGATTGCAGAGACTCGATGTAGTTGTTGAGGTTCGCGATCCGTTGCTGCACCTCAGCCTCGTGCCCTCCGCTCATACTAAAAAATAGCGATCCCCACACCGGCATCTCTTTAGAACCGTGCGCGGGAAGAGTCGATTCGCCGTGAAGAACCGCGCCAACTTTCAGCGCCGGATATTTACCGCCGTTGTTCTTGCTGAGCAAGGTGAGGTTCGCGGGAGGAACCTTCAGCGCGCTGGCCGCGGGACCTTCGCCTTTGCCGTCCGTTCCATGGCAAGCGGCGCAGTATGCCTTGAACATTTCCTTGCCGGAGGCGGGTGACGTGGCGGTGATGGGGACGTGCTTTATGGATTTCTCTGGTTGGGATTGCGTCTTGTCCTGTGCCGCGGACATACCGGCGCATACTACCAAGGCGATCAACATCAAAATCAGTTTTCTTGACGACATGATTGTTCTCCTTAATTTAACGGAACATATCTCTCAGAACTTTGCACCGAACTCAGAAAAATGAGAATCGCGACGTTAGTTCATCATTGGCCGAAGGACAGGGCTGCTGCTCCCTCAGGCGAATCCGCTCTTGCTCGCGCATAATGTATGGGTAGTCTGGAGACGGGGCAAACCCCGTCTCTACAGAAGTCTTCCCATCCGTTACTCGCCAGCGATCTGCCATCCCCTGCCGTTACGCACCAGGGCGAGAGTAGATCTCGTTGGGCCAGCGTTGTAGAAGTCTACCTCATATTTATTGATCAGGGTTTGCCGGTCCCACGTGTTGAAGCTCTTGACGAGCGGACCGCCCGCATCAAACACATCGCCCAACGGATTCGGTACCCATTTCCAGTTGTAGTCGACGGTCGCGGTGTTATCGATTGTGGTTACGCCGGCGATGTTCACGAATCGCCTTTGCGCCAGTGGAACCTGATACAAGAATGTGCCGTCGGCTTCTTTTGTCGTCTTGAATCCCGCCAGACCGGTCAGCAGCCGCTCCCCGGCGGCTGTAAGGGAAACCAGAGTGCCGTGCGGCGCTTTAGCCGATTTTATAATTCCGGCTTTTTCTAATAATCGATAATTTGGATCCGCAGGTTTTTCATCGGCGCCGGACTTCACCAGGCCAGTCCGAAAATGAATGATGGCTGGACCGGGGCCTTGGAGTGTCGCGGTTACGAATCCGCTCGCTTCCTCCGCGGTGAGAGGCGTTTTGGCCCGGACCTGGAGTAATACATACGCTGCTAATCCCACGATTCCGGCTAAAAGACACATCATTAGCAACAGCGGCAAGAATGACGAGCGTCGTTCCATCTCAAC
>JBAVAA010000302.1:0-2900 GCA_049585515.1 Terriglobales bacterium
TTCACGATCACCGAGTGTCCGCTGACCGCCGTGGCTACCGCCTTCGACTTGATCTGGGTATCGGCGAAGAGCTTGGCAATGGCGCTCGAAACTGTGCCCGAATCCACGATCATCGAATCGACCACAATGTCGGGCGCGATCGGCTCCAGGCCGAGGTGCGCTACTTCGATTCCGGTGCGTGTCTTCCTGAGCTCGACCGCCTTAATGCTCGAGGAGCCCACATCCAGACCCACTATCGTCTTCGATCCCATTCCAAACATGTGTCCGCCTTTGTAGCGCCGGCGTCCTCGCCGGCAGGTTGGTTACTGCTGCCCGGCAGCTTTTCCCGCTGCCTTCACTCTCTTCTTGCCCTGCGGTTCCGCTTCCATCGACTTCTCATCCATCCACTGGTCGAGCTTCGTTTTCTTGAAGCGCCAGCGATTGCCCAACTTGAATGCCGGAATCTTTTGTTCGTTCACGTACTTGTAAAGCGTGTCCGGACTCACTCCCAGATACTGCGAAGCTTGACGAATGTTCATCACTTCTCGCGAGTCGGCCATTTCCGTTTCCCTGCGCGTTCGTGTGTATTTTGGTGTGCTGAGCATATCTCAACCGGAAGGGAGGGCCTCTCCACGTGAATCTCACGGTTTTGTTGGGTTTTATGGGGTTTTTCTGGAATGCGAGAAATACGGATTTGTAGCGGATGTCTATATGTAGTATGACCTGATAACTCGGGATCAATTAGTAGTAGATTTCAGCCAGATACCGGTGCGGTCACTCCCGTCAGAGTAACTAAGGTACTACAGACGGTACGGAAGTACTTGGACGGGCGCGCAAGCGCCTGAAAATGCAGTGAATGGCTTCCTGTTGCGAACTCACATTCCAAACGTTTTTTGGGCGCTGTCAGCTTGATTTTTTGTCGAGACGGCATCTCTCGATCATCTCAACGTCGAGCGCGTACCCGGCGCTACAGTCGATGTGCCGTCATTGCGTTTCCCCAACAACTGTTATCTTTGTGTCCGTCCGGAATTTCTTGTAATCGCGGTAGGTCTGCTCGACATCGTCGTCGTAGCTCTTGAACAGAGCCACCCGCGCGTCAAAGTGGAGCTGCACGCGTTTGGGCAGCCATACCTCATGGTTCACTCGGGTCAACTCGATGATGAGATGCGTACCCTTGTGGATCCTGGCGAGCACGAAGCCAACCGAGATCGTGTCGATGGCGGTGATGTCGAGCTTCACCCATTGCGCCTCGGCTTTATCGATCCACACGCGCCCCTTGAATTTACTGAGCATCCTGGCACTGCGCTGCTTGGGCTCGTAATCTGGACGAGGTTCGCCGTCGAACACCCAGGCATCGCGTCCGTCGATTACTTCCGAACCCACCAGCCGGAAATTGAACGCGTCGGCAATCTCCAACACAAACTTGCGGTCCTCCGCGCGATCTTTTTCCTCTTTCGCCAGCCGCTTGCGGCGGTCTTCTTCGGATTCGTTCTTTCGTTTGTCGATGATCTTCTGAATCTTGTCGTCCTCTTTTTTCGCGTCGCCCGACGACAGCGGTTTGTCATCCTTCGCCGTGCGCCGCTGGACGGGCTCGCCATAAATCTCCAGCACCTCGGAAGTGAAGGTTTCCGTCTTTTTGACGTTGCCTCTCCCATCGAGCTCGTGCCGCTCCACGCGCTGGATGTAGGTATAGTCTCTTTGGCGCTTGTCGTTTTCCAGGTCTCTTTCTTCGGCACGCCGCAGAAGCTCGCGAATCTGCTCCGCAGGCACAACTCCGCTGGCATCGGGCCTCAGATCGATGGAATCGGATGTTTGCGCAACCGCGAATCCAGCCTCCAGAACAATCGCAACGAGGACGAGTTGGAAGGAATAGCGCATAAGAGATGAAAGAAATACTCGGGGGACCTAGGGCCGTAGTTTTTTTTCGGCCCGCTCCAAACACTCCGCGCGGAACAATCGCCCATCCACCCGATGCAGCCGCTTCGCTTGCGCCTGGGTGATCAGCCGATAGTGAAAAATCGTCAGCAGATATTCCGCCACAAACCAGACCGGCTTCTCCGAACTCATCCAGTTGAGCGGATCGAAGCGCTTCATGTAGACCGGCCTGGAGAAGGTCCGCATCGTCCGCTCGCCACGCAGATTGAAATAAGCGTTAAAGTAGCTCAAAGCCAGCTCGCGCAGCGACCGGTGCACCGGCTCGCGAAAGCGGCATCCGGTGAAATTCGATTTCGCCACCGCTCCCCAGTGGCCATCTACCTTATAGATCGCAATCACGTGGTCCGTATCGTGCTCGGCCTCGAAATCGAGAATCAGCGGAGGATATCCGATTGCCCGCAGCGCAGCCGCCGCAAACAACGCGCCCTCGTAGCAATGCGAGGTATTCTCGCGCAGCACGCGTCGCGGTGACCAGGCGGTGTCCTCCAGGTGATAAGGCATGTCGTCCAGCGCCCGCTGGATGCCATACGGAGTCTTCAACCCGCGCAGCTTGCGAAGTTCAGCCGGGGTCAACCCCCAGGAGTTGTTATTAGTCATCCCAACTTGCCCTAGAGACGTGGCTCGCCGCGGCTCGCGCCGATGGCAGAGTAACTTGAAGGTAGCAGGATCGTGGGAAAATTGGGAATAGAGGAATGGATGCACGTGAGGGCCTTCAAAACCGGCAATCCAGACGCCTTCCAACCATTTCTTAAATCATCGCTTTGCAATTACCATCCAGGCGATGCCCCCTCGCTTCAGACAATGGCTGCGCGATCCCGTTTTCCTCTTGGGTCTGACCGCCGGCCTGCTGGCGTTCGTCGTGCAATCGGGCGAGTTAGGAACGTCCGATACCGCCCATCGCCTGCAAACGACCCATTGGCTCTGGACTTCGGAGCCGCAGGTTTTTCCCTACGAGTATCCCGAATTCGGCCTGCACGGCCGTGGAG
>JBAVAA010000303.1:0-6816 GCA_049585515.1 Terriglobales bacterium
CCTGAGCCACGCGACGGACCCCTACTCGTCCAAGAAAATGTGCTGGGATTAGGGGTCCCTCGCTTTGCTCGGGATGACAAACTGGTTGGTTGAAATTTGGTCATTGTTCATAAGCGCGTTCCGGACCTGACTGACTTGGCGCTCAACCGTTTTCTGGAGCGTGCCCGCCGCGCCGCCGGATTAAAGGGAAAAGTCAACGTGCTGCTTACCTCAAGCGCAGAAATGAAATCCTTGAACCGGAGGTTCCGCGGGAAAGACGCAGCCACCGACGTGCTGTCGTTTCCCACCGAGTCGAGCGGGCAGAAGCAATTCGCGGGCGAAATTGCCATCTCGACGGAAATCGCGGCGCAAAACGCCCGGCTACTCGGACACTCGCCCGCTCAGGAAATTAAAATTCTGGTGGCGCATGGCATCCTGCATCTGCGCGGCTACGACCACGAGTGCGACAATGGACAGATGGCCAGGCGCGAAAAACAGTTGCGCGCGAAGCTGCATCTGCCGCTGGGCTTGGTTGAAAGAGCGGCGACCGAGCGCGCGATGAGGAAGCACCGTCGATGATCGGCGCCGGTATAACCCTGGTTTTTCTCTTCGGACTGTTGACGCTTGTTTCCTACGTGGATCGTCTCTACCAGGAGATCGGGAAGTTTCTCTCGCGCGACTTTCAAGACAACATCGACGCCTTCGAGCAGATCGTTGAGCCGCGGCTGGGTGTGACTCGCGAACGTGCTGCACTCTCCATGGCCATTCTGACGCAACTGGTTACGGCGGCCATTGCCATGATCGTCGGCTTCACTGTATTTCGCGACCGTGCGTGGAGCGTTTACGAAGTTCTTGAAGCCACGCTCAGCCTGGTGCTGATCATTATCATTTTCAACCGCCTGCTACCTTTTGTATTTTTCTCGCGATCGAGCGGGCGCTGGCTTGGGCATTGGACACTGTTTTTGCGGGCATTGATCTACCTGGTTTTGCCGATCACGCTGGCGCTCGGATTCTGCCAGTCGGTGGCCGCGCTGACCCGCGAGCACGCCGACGCGCAGCCGGAAACCTCGTCAGAGGCCGTGGACGCGCTGATCGAAGCGGGGCAGGAAGAAGGCATCATTCAGGAAGGCGACCGCGAACTGATCCAGTCGGTAGTCGAGTTCAGCGGCAAGACGGTTCGCGAAGCGATGAAGCCACGGCCCGAGATGGTCGCCGTCCCATCGGACTATACGGTCGAGAAGATCGTGGAGTTACTGAAGGCGCGTCCGCTCTCACGCATCCCCGTTTACGAAGGTTCGATCCATCATATCAAGGGCATTCTCCACACGCAGGATGTGCTCCAGGTCCCGGACTCCGAGGCGCACACGCGCACAGTTGGCAGCCTGATGCGAAAAGACATTTACTTTGTTCCGGAAAGCAAGTTAGTAAGTGACTTGCTCCGTGAGATGCAGCGCAGTAACATCCGCATGGCAATCGTCGTGGACGAATACGGAGGCGTCGCTGGCCTCGTGACCATCGAAGACCTGGTCGAAGAAATAGTGGGAGAGATCGGCGACGAACACGAGAAAGCGGAGGTCGTGCAGGAAAACGACCACTCCTATATCGTCCCCGGCAACATGGACGTAGACCGTCTGGATGGACTTTTCGGCATGCGTCCGGAAGGCCGCGAATCGTCGACTATCGCCGGCCTGGTCAGCGAAATCGCAGGACGGATTCCTCAGAAAGGCGAAGTGGTCGAAGACGAAGGCCTGAAATTCGAAGTGCTCGACTCAACCGATCGACGCGTAGAACGCGTGCGCATCACCGCGCCTGCCCCTAAGCAGATGAAGTTGATCTAAGAAGAAGTATCCATTCCTACATACAGTGCTCACTGTAGTCAGTTCTTCTCACGCGTGATGCAACAACCAAATAAGCGGGAAACGGTTTCACTCAGATTGATTTCTACAGTGTTTACGGTAGTTTTCACGTCGGGCGATTCGGGCGATTGCAAAATTTACTTTGCACGGGTCAAAAATTGTAAAGCTGCTTCGTATCTGCTGCACGTTGCACATCTTCACTAACTCATATCGTGCGGAGCAACTTACGAGACTTCGGTGCATTTGGCGATTCGCCTGCAAATGGACATAGCGCTAGCGCGAAAGTCTTTACCTGCTAGCAAATCCTGGGAATCTGAATGAGAGGAAACTATGACCACTATCTTCAGGTGTGTGGGGGCGCTGGTGGGTTCGGCGCTTCTGGTTGTATGCATGTCGCCGAATGCCAGCGCCCAGATTTGGGCGTCAACCGCAACGCAAGCCTATCCGGTTCAATACCTGCAAAACGCAGCTCCCATCGGCCCTCTGGCCGCGTCTGCTCCGATGCACATTGTCGTCGGCCTGCAAGAACAGAACGCCACCCAAATCCAACCGACCCTTCGAGCCATGCTTACGCCGGGCAATCCGCTCTATGGGACGTCGTTAACCGTGTCACAATTCGTCGAAACATTCGGACCGACTACGGCGCAAGTACAGGCGGTCGAGAGTTACTTGTCGAGCGTTGGGTTTACGAACGTCACGCTCTCCGACAATCAGCTGCTGGTCGAGGCGGACGGAACCGCGAGCGTCGTGCAATCGGCATTCAATACGGTGCTGCAGCAGTACTCCGTAAACGGAGCCACTGTGTTTGTGAACACGCAGCCAGCACGGGTTCCGGCGTCTCTCTCTGGTATTGCGATTGCGGTGCTCGGATTGAATAATGTGGCGGGACTGCATACGAACCAGATCAAGGAGAAATTGAGCGCTGGAACGGACACTGACCCTTGCACTCCGGCCTCGTGTCCGGTGCCTGCCGTCGCCAATGAAACGTACACGCCCCAGCAATACCAGATCGCTTACGATGCCGCGTGCCCCGCGGATAACGCCAAGTGTCAGGCCTACAACTTCACTTCGGCGAAGAATACTGCCGTGGGCATCATCGTCGAGGGCGACCTGACTCAGGTGATCAAAGATCTGCGGACTTACGAGACAACTTACAAACTGCCGCAGGTTCCCGTGACGGTTGTGAATGCTGGGATTCCAAGCGCGGACACAGCTGGAGCGGATGAGTGGGATCTGGATTCGCAGACCTCAACCGGCATCGCGCAACAAGTGAAGCATCTTTATTTCTATGCCGCCACGTCCATGAGCGATTCCGATCTGCTGGTGCTTGCGGTCAGCAAAGCAGTGACCAGCAATCAGGTGAAGGCGTTTAACATGTCATTCGGCGAGTGCGAATTTTTGCCGTATATCGACGGCACGATGCTCGTAGCCGATTCGTTGTTTGGCGAAGCCGCGCTGCAAGGAATCACGCCATTTGCTTCGTCCGGCGATCAGGGTTCGGCTTGCCCAGTTGAGGGAACCAACGGAGTGCCGCTTTCCGGACCACCCGATACCGCCTATCCGGCATCATCTCCTTATGTGGTTTCGGTGGGCGGAACGTTGCTGTTCACCAACGCCGACTATAGCTTTGACTTCGAGACGGGCGCCGATTTCAGCGGCGGCGGACCCAGCTATTTTGAAACTGCTCCCTTCTGGCAGTCCTACACCGGCGGCGGCACATTGCCAATCGTCCCGAGCGCCGAGGTTGGCGATCGCGGAGTGCCCGATGTCTCGATGTGCGGTGGAGGCGCTGGACTGGCGATTTGCGCCGCCAACGTTTTCGTGGATGGCGCGATCGAACTGATTGGCGGAACCAGCCTGTCCTCGCCGCTGGCCATGGGATCGTGGGCTCGAATTGAAACTTCGCACAACAACAAACTTGGCTTTGCCTCGCCGCTCCTCTATCAACTGGCAACGGGCGGGCCAACTGCGAGCAGTCCTTATTTCAACGACGTCCTCCTCGGCAGCAATGGGCTATTCACGGACTTGCCCGGATACGACTATGTTACTGGGCTCGGTTCGTGGGACATCTACGTAATCAATAAAGTGATTCCGTCGACGTACCCTCAGTAGATCAGGAAACGAGCGGATCAATCATCAGGCGCGGCGCGCGAGACCTCATCAGCGTGCCGCGCCGTTTTTTTGTGAGACACTGGCGTGCTGCGGGGAGAGTTTGCCAATTGCATTCTCTTTCCCATCAGCGATCGTCGTTCCTCGAACGGCGTGGCGGTTCGCTCCAACTATGAATGCTTCGAATCCGCTTCCTCCACGAAGAATCGTTGCGCGCCTTTCGATCGCCGCCGGAAATGCCGTGCAGATTACTGGCGTCGCAGCCGCCGGCATTTTGCTCGATCTGGGAACGGCGGTCCGTCCCAAGGCAGCTGCTACCGTCGCGATGATCGCGGCCTGGACTCTTCTTTATTTCTGCTGCCACGGAATTGCTCACTGGGCGGTTGGAAGGCTTCTCGGCATTGGCTTCGCCTTCTACACCATCGGAGGAACCGGCAATCCTGAAGGCTATCCGGCCGGCCTGCGCTGGGTGTTCGAGCATCTACCTTTTTTCGGCGTGCAGACCGAGAAGGCCTCGATGCAGAAAGCGAGTCCGATGGCGAAGGCGATCATGTGGTCGGCGGGGGTGACTTCATCCGCGGTTGTGCCGACGCTGGCCGCGTTCTTTGGCTTTCTAGCGCGCATTCCAGGGAGCACGCTGTTCCTGATTTTCGCTCTGTTTTGGGCGCTCGGAACGCTGTCCAGCAACTGGCGGAACCGCACGGGGGATTATTCCAAAGCGCGGCGGGCGCTCAAGTCGTAAGACACGGGCTCGAAATGAGGGATCGCGTTTCTTCCGGTCCGCGTCTGTCACTTTATGAATAACATGACATTATTGTATAATAGTGTCATATTGTTTGGAGCGTGACATATGGACGGCGAAACCTTTGCGAGGGTGAATGAAAATGGGCGGGTCGTTATTCCCGCTTCGTATCGGAAAGCGCTAGGGATCAAGGCTGGCGACGAAGTGATCTTGCGCATGGAAGACGACGAACTGCGGATCACGACGATGAAACGCAGAATTGAGCGCGCCCAGCGGCTGGTCCGTAAATATGTTAAGCCCGGCACCTCCTTGGTTGACGAATTGATTGCCGAGCGGCGTGAGGCTGCCAAACGTGAGTAGAGCAGTGCTGGATGCGTCGGCGCTTATGGCCGTAATCAACCGCGAGCCTGGTCGGGAGATGTTGACGCCTCAGATCATGACCACGGCTGCGATCAGCACGGTCAATCTGGCTGAAGTGCACGGAAAACTTATGCAGCGGGGCTTTAGTGCGGACGATGCCTGGGCCGCTGCCAATGGTGCTGTTCACGAAGCGGTCGCCTTCACCGCGGAGCAAGCCAAGACTGCCGGGGACCTTCTCAACCAGACGCGCGCGCTCGGCTTGTCGCTGGGAGACCGAGCGTGCCTGGCTCTGGGAATTGCACTGCGTATTCCCGTTTATACGGCGGACCGGTCCTGGAAGAACCTCCGGCTTGGCATTCGCATTCATGTCATTCGATGAGGGCATTGGGCTGGGTGCTGGCAGCCCATGGCCAGAACCTAGTAGCCTGTGGTTATGCCTTTCCACTCCGGATTCGTCTGCATCCTGGGCCGTCCCAATGCCGGCAAGAGCACGCTCCTGAATGCGCTGGTCGGGGAGAAACTGGCGATCATTTCTCCGAAACCGCAGACCACGCGCAATCGAATTCTTGGGATTATCAACGTACCCAAACAGAAAGGACGCGAAGCCGGACAAATCGTGCTCATCGACACTCCGGGAGTTCACCAGTCCGGCTCGTCGCTCGGGCGCAAAATGATGTCCGAGGTGCGCGAAGCGCTTGAAGGCTGCGACCTGATTCTGTTAATCGTCGATGCGAAGAGAAAGTGGGACCGCGATGACGCGCTGGTACTGGACCTGGCGAAAAAGGCGGAGACTCCCGTTTTCTTGCTGCTCAATAAGATTGATTTGCTGGCTGACAAAAGCAAACTGCTTCCGCTGATCGCGCAGTTTCAACCCCTGCACGATTTCAAAGAGATCGTCCCCATATCGGCACTCAAAAAGAAGGGTCTGGACGACTTGTTGTCGTGCGTCCTGAGAGCTTTACCCAGCGGTCCCCGCTACTTCCCTGAAGATCAGGTCACCGACCAACCGTTGCGCTTCATGGCGGCGGAGACGATCCGCGAACATGTTCTCATGCAGACGCATGAAGAGGTTCCGCACGCGGTTTCGGTACTGATTGAACAATTTGAAGAGAGTCCGCGGCTGACGCGGATTGCGGCTGTGATTTTTTGCGAGCGCGACGGGCAGAAGGCGATTTTGCTGGGCAAGGGCGGCCAAATGCTCAAGAAGATTGGAACTGCGGCACGGCTCGATATCGAAAAGATGGTGGGGACCAAGGTGTTTCTCGAACTCTTCGTCAAAGTCAAGGTGGGCTGGCGTGATTCGCGGACGTTTGTGGAGGAATTGGATTGGCGGCGGCAACTTCAACAGATCGCGGGTCTGGCGGGACGGGAGAAGTGATATCCGATGCCTCCAACCGTGCTAAACCGGCGGCGTAGTGCTTCGGTAAGGGCCGACGATTCAAATAAAGTTTGCATCTTAGCCCTTAAGTCCCTAGAATCTCTCAGCGCCTCCCTGCATCCTAATTATGGAGAGGCTGGAACCAAAGCCCTCATATTTATTTATGACAGATCCTTCCCGGCCGTCTGAACAGCAGCCGCAATCGTGTGACTTCGAGGCGGACAAACTTAATCTCAAGCTAAGCGTTACTCTTGCGGGCGACCGCGATGCCGTGGACCCGGTCGTGCGCAGCGTGATGGATGTGGTGCGGGAAGTGAAATGCGCTCCGGGGCGGGAGGATGAGATCGAGCTGGCGTTGACCGAAGCGCTGGCGAATGCGGTCGTACACGGAG
>JBAVAA010000304.1:0-9950 GCA_049585515.1 Terriglobales bacterium
GGCTTCGGGGGTGGAATGCAGGTAGGCGCGCATCATCCGAACTTCATCGTCCTTTTCGTCGAGGTCGTGGAGAAGGATGTCCCTCAACGAAACCACGCCATTTAACTCCCGTCCGGCACAGACTGGCAGGTGCCGGAAGTTGTGCCGCTTCATCAGGGTCAAGCAGGTTTCCAGAGGATCGTTCGGGGCAACGGTCAGAGGATCCTCGGTCATGACCTCGCTGACCTGAGTGCGGGCAGGATCCTTTTCTTCGGCGACTACGCGTCTCATAAGGTCGCGCTCGGAGAAGATGCCGGAGAGTTGGCCATTCTGGAGAACGGGCACGGCGCCGATATTGTGCCGCACCATTAGGCGGGCGACTTCAAGCACGGTCTGGTGGCCCTCGGCGCAGACTAGAACTTGATTCTTGAGCAGATCACTGATCAACATTTTGCACCTCCCGTAGGCCTATGCCGGCGAGCGACGTGTCCGGAAACGCGTCAAGGCATTCCGAACGAAGGACGCAAAAAACGTTTGATGACCGGGCCCGCGGCGGAGTATATGTCGAAAATCGGCTTCGGGAAAGAAAAAAATGCAGAGACAGTTGTCAGCTCTCAGTTCTTAGTGGGGGCCCATGGGGTCCCAGGGTTTTTCTGAGAACTGAGAACCGGAAACTGGGAACTGCTTATGACATAGGACCTCGCGGCTAACGCGGGGGGCAGATCGGCGGCGTCGCGAGCCGTCACGATCAGGTTGTAATCTTCACTGGCGCGCAGACGACTGAATACCGGTGTCGCCTCCAGCGGCTGGACGAGCGCCAGGAAGCGCAGAAATAGGAAGACGTCTTCGGTCGGCTCCAAGCCGGGCGCGACAAAAGAGACCTCAACATCTTCGTGCTGAAAATGCCATCCGAGGGATGCCGCCAGACGCACCGCCTGCTCATACACCGCGGGCGGTAATACCCCGGGCGCCGGGTTATCGAACACGATGCGAAGCTTGCGCTCGTCTTCGCGGCTGAACTCGCGCACTTTGAGCGAGCCCGTGCGGGCGGTAGCTTTCCAATCGACGTGTCGGGCGGAATCGTCGGGCATGTAATCCCGGATCAGGTAGAGATCGTTTCCTCGTCCTCGGATAAACGTTTCGAACTCGCCGGTGACCATGGGAAGAATTTCGCGGAACTGTTCGGTGGGTTCGACGACCGGATAGACGATGACTTCGCGGGCCAGGTTGATGCGCCGCGTCTTCATCAGAAAAGCGAAGGGAAAGCGCGTGGCCAAGCCAAACTTTTTTTCGCAATAGCGGCCACGATCTGGGAAGCGGAGTTCCAGGTCGGCACGAAGTTCCTGTCCGGGAGCGAGAAAGGGGAAATAGACGGATTGCTGCAGGATGGGCTTTTCCGCGATTTCGCGCACGCGGCGCAAGCGGCGATCGGGGAGTCGCAGCCACTGGTCCTGTGGCGCACGATTGCGCGGCCATGCGAAGGTGTATGCTTCCCACTGCCAGCGGCCGTTATTCATATCCTTGCCTTTGCCCCGGGCGGGAACCACGCGCACGGAAAAAGAGGGCATCCACAAACTGGTGTTGCTCAGAAGCAGGCGCGCGAGCATCGGACGCTCCGCAAAAACGTGTTCAGGCAAGTGAACGTCGAGCGCGAGACTGCGCAGCACCAGCGCTGAGGCGACGCCAGACACCAGGATGGCCGACAGCAGCGCCGCGACGACTACGTAGAGCAGGTTGTTTCCGGTGTTGATGGCGGCGATGCCGATGACGACGCTGATGAGGATGTAAATCAGGCCGGCGCGGGTGACGTCATAGTCCATTGCTTCGCGAAGACGGCTGGCGACCACTCTCCGGGCCAGATAGGGCACGGTTGTTAAGCCCACGAAGGTGGCGAGAAGCAGCGCGGCCGAAGCCAGAATAATCGTGCCCCAGAGGTTGCCGGATTCGCCCAATATGGTCGAGAATAGCGCCGCACCGAAAGCCAAAATCAGCCCGAGGATGGCCAGCAGGAATCGCACCCAGACCTGCGAAAGCGCCAGCCGCGGAAAGCGAGGCGCGGTTGATACCTGCAGGCTGGTTTGCGCGTTTTCGGAAATCACGTTGTTGATCACGCAGTAGTTTGTATGCCGGACAGTGCTTCTCCAGCATATGACGGCGGAGCCGCGAAGGAAAGTGACGGTAGGTATCTAAAGAGAGAAGGCAGGGCTGGAAAGCAGAGTCTGATCCATGCCGCGGGAGACGCTTGAGTTCCGTCTCGACAGGACAATCTTTGCAGACGCAGGAGATTCGGGTAGCTAGTTCACTGTTTGCTGGACCGGCGATGCTGTGATGCTCGAGGCGTTGTTGCTATTGCCTGCGTAGGTTGCGGTGAGTGTTCTCGACCCCGCGGTGTTGAAGGTCACCGCGCAGCTTCCGGAACCGCTGGCCAGAGCTGCCGCGCAGTGTTCCAGAGTGCTGGCGTTGACCGTCACGCTGCCGGCCGGCGCGGCATAGTTAGTCGCCTGGGTCACGGTGAAGTGCACCGTCACCGGTTGCCCAACCGCCGATGGATTGGGAAGGTTGCTGGTGATCGTGGTGGTGGTCGGCGCCGGGTTGACGGTGAGCGTCACTTTGGCAGTCGCCTTAGCATAGTCAGTGTGATCCGTCGGCGTGAATGTGACGGCCAAGGTGTGCGTTCCTGCTGGCAGGACCGTGCCGGCCGCTGGGGAATACACGTACGTACCCGGAAGAGGATTCGCTCCAGAGAAGGCGGCCGCATCCAGCTGGGTCGCGCTCAGCGGTGTTCCATAAGAAATCGCGGCCGGCGCATTCCAGGTGAGCGTCGATGCGGCCGGATTTACGTGAAGGACGACACTGGCCGTCACCGTAGTGTAATCCGCGCTGAGAGTCGGAGTGAAGGTGACCTTCAGGGTATTGTTTCCCGCCTTTAGCATCGTGCCTGCCGCTGGGGTGTACGCAAAGGCGCCCGCAACGCTGGCGGTCGCATCCAATTGCGTTGGGCTCAGCGCCGTCCCATAGGTGATCGCAGCGGGCGCAGTCCACGTAACTATGCTACCCAGCTTCTTTGCAGCGACGGTTTTTGTGACAGTTTCGGCAAGATAGTCGGCGGTGGCTGCCCATTTTGCCGTAACCGTGCACGTTCCAGTTCCGCTCGTCATCGTAACCGTGCCGGTGGTGGGTGTGGTGATGCTGATCGAGCAGGCGCCCGCTGCGGTAATAGTTGGATTCAGGCTGGAGTTCGAAGTGGCCGTCACCGGGAAAGTAGAGAGATAGGTGTCGTTGGCTGGGGCGCCGGTCACGGTCGCCGTTTGTGTGGCCTTAACTGCGGTTGTGGTTTCTATGACGGAAGGTGCTGCCTGATAGTTGCCGTTGCCAGCCTGGGTCAATGTTACGGTGCAAGTCCCCTTGGGGATCGTCACAGTGAACGTTGGGCTGCCGCCAACGTTAGTGCACGCGCCAGAACTGCCAAACGTTATCCCCAGACCCGAACTGGCGGTTGCCACAACTGTGAAGCTGCTGTTGTAGGCAGCACTTGTGGGCGCGCTTTGCGTGACCGTGATGATCTGCGGCGACTGTTGCCCTATGCCATGCACAGCGATGCTCTGAGTGGCAGAAGGAGTCGCGTTGAGGGCATTATCAGTGAAGGTTGCCATGGCGTTTAGAGAGCCGACGGAGCTCGGCTTGAAGCTGATGCTGAGATTGCAGTCCGCTCCCGGCACCAGCGAGAAAGTGCTGGAGCAGTCTGCGGGCGTACCCGAGCCGGCGACCTGGAGAAAGTTTGCGCCGATTACCAGTCCAGGAGTGATGGCATTCAGCGGCTGGTTGCCGATGTTTTGAATGGTGACCGACTGTGGACTGTCGCTACTGGTGCTGCCGACCAGAGTAGAAGCAAAGGTCAAAGTTGGCGGCTGCGAGCGCTGCACCTCCACCACCCGGTTGTTGCCAGCATCCGCGATGAAAACGTCGCCCGCTCCATCCACCGCTACACCGAACGCGGTTAATAGCCCGCTGCCCACTAGTGTCTGGCATGAACTGCTGGCACAGCCAGCGGGAATTTCTACGACCCGACTGTTGTTAGTATCCGCGATGAAAACATCGCCCGCTCCATCCACCGCGACCTTGTTGGGTGCAGACAATCCGCTGTCCACCGTGGTCTGGGCACCGCTCCCGGCAGCAACTTCCACCACCCGATTGTTCCCGGTATCGGCAATAAAGACATCGCCCGCTCCGTCCACCGCCACCCCGTTTGGTCTATACAATCCGCTGCCCACCGTGGTCTGGGCGCCGCCCCCGGCAGCAAGTTCCACCACCCGGTTGTTCCCGTTGTCAGCGATGAAGACGTCGCCCGCCCCATCCACCACCACCCCGCGTGGGACAACCAGTCCGCTGCCCACCCGGGTCTGGCATGAACTGCTGGCACAGCCAGCGGGAATTTCTACGACCCGGTTGTTGTTAGCATCCGCGATGAAAACATCACCTGCTCCATCTACTCCTACCCCCTCCGGGTTAGACAGTCCTGTGGTCACCGTGGTCTGGGCGCCGCCCCCGGCAGTAACTTCCACCACCCGGTTGTCCAGGTCCGCGATGAAGACATCGCCCGCTCCATCCACCGCCACTGCCGTCGGGTAAATCAGTCCGCTGCCCACCGTCGTCTGGACGCCAGGTCCAAATGCGATCGCCGGCCCCTGGCCAATGCCGCGAATCATAGTGGTGACCAGCAGGTTGCCCGAGTTGTCGGCGAGCCGCACCGCACCCATACGCGCTCCCGGCGCAAGTGGAGCGAACGTAACGTTCACAGTGCAGGTACTGCCTGCCCACACGGTGCCGGTACACGTGCTACCAGTGCTGAGCTTGAAGTCGAGATTAGGGGCGCCTTGTGTGAGTGCACTCGCCGTGCCGAAGGTCGTTGTTCCCGCCACGTTGTAATTGAATGTAAGGGTCTGGCTGCACGGCGCGGGAGTCGTCTGCGTTCCGGGGCAGACATTCACGTTGCCGAAATTTACTGCGACGTCCTGCTGCTCGAGGACGCGGTTGTTATAAGTATCCGCGATGAAGATGTCGCCCGCTCCATCCACTGCCAAACCGCCTGGCTGATTCAGGTTGCTGGCCAGCGCGATCTGAGCGCCGCCATTGGCCGGTACCTCCACCACATCGTTGTTGAAGTAGTCTGCAATGAAGACGTCACCCGCTTGGTCCACAGCCACGCCGGTTGGATAGCTCAGTCCGCTGCCCACCGTCGTCGGGGCGCCACCACCCGCAGGGATCTTGACCACCCGTGTGTTAAAAGTATCGGCGACGAAGATGTCGCCCGCTCCATCCACCGCCACACTCTGCGGGCCATTCAGTCCGAGGCCACCCACATTCACTGTCAGCGTGCTCTGCGCGCCGCCACCCGCCGGAACCTTGACTACCCGACCATTACCGCTATCGGCGATGAAGACGTCACCCGCGGCATCCACCGCGACGCCGTACGGAAACTTCAGCCCGCTACCCACGGTAGTCTGGGCGCCGCCACCGGCGGGAATCTTTACCACCCGGTTGTTGCCGTTATCCGCGATAAAGACATCGCCCGCCCCGTCCACCGCGACACCGTAGGGGCTACTAAGACCGAGACCTCCCACACCAACCGTCAGTGCAGTCGGCGTTCCACCGCCCGCTGGAACTTCCAGTACTCGATCGTTGCAATAATCCGCGATGAAAACATCCCCAACTCTATCCAACGCCACACTGTAGGGGCAAAGTTCGTCGCCAAGCACCGTACCTTGAGAAACCGAGGTCTGTGCGCCCGCGAAGGTCACGTTTTGCCCTTGGGCTGGGGTCGAAACGAGCAACAAGATTGTGAAGGTCGCAAGCAGTAAGGATTTCACGAGCGCTGAGGAAGAGGTTTGGCGGGTCATGATTCAGTAATCTCCTGGGCGCGTATTCGCGCCCGTCAAACGCCGTACGGAAGCCTCATGGCTCAGAGGCAAGTCCGTCCATTCGCGAATTGCCAATTCGGGGACCCGCCGTAAGGGCTCGTTTTCTACGGTCACGGCAGGTCCGTTTCAACCTGGTAAGTAGTGCGTAACTGCAGTTGGCAGCGAATCGGCTGCCAACTTTCGAAATAGACAAGTCCGTATCAATTCGATAGCAATGGAATAGGGTCGTGCGCATCGCGGGGGATAGGGAGGGAGTCCTACTTAATATGCCACTCGGGACAATCCTCAGTAATGGCCTGTAAGTGCCACCTAGCTTATAACAATGGACTTACTGTCATAGAGTGCCTGCGGATCGACGTCTACTTCGCAGGTGTTAGTTAATTGGCTTCTTACCGTAACTAGGTACGGAAGTGGGTGTCAATAAATCTCCGGCGGCCGATGATGGCGATATTTCCACCAAAAAAACAGGATCACTACCACTGTGGCAACTAGAACGGCGACATTCAAACGCTGCATGGCACGAAGCAGGCTGCGCCAATGTTGTCCGAAAAGATAGCCGACGCTCGCCATTACGATGACCCAGACAGCGGCGCCCAGGAGGTTGAAAAGAGCGAACACTCGCCAGCGCATGCGCAGTACCCCAGCGAGAGGTCCCGCGAAGGTGCGCAGACCGAAGATGAAACGGGCAACGAAAATAGTGCCTGCGCCGTAGCGGGCAAACATTTCCTCGCCCCGCTTCAGCGCGGCGGGCGGAATCCGAAAAACGCTTTCATAGCGTTCGAGCAGTGGACGCCCGCCGTGGTAGCCAAACGCATAACCCACGTAGCCGCCGAGCGTCGAGCCACAGATAGCAGCCACAATGATCCAGCCGAGATGGAGCCGGTGTTCGGAGAAGGCCAGAAAGCCGGCCAGCAGGAGCGTGATCTCGCCGGGAACGGGGACGCCTGCGCTCTCGCCGAACAATGCGAGGGCCACGGCCCAGTAGCCGTAGTCGGCGATAAAGTCGAAGAGCCAGTGGAAGTGAGTAGGCTGCATGGTGGAATCAGTTCGCGTTTCTCAGTTCTCGGTTCTCAGAAAGACCGGCCTATTGAGAAGTGGGAATTGGAGATGTAGAACTGGGACCAGCGATAAGGAAATCCGCTAGCGCTCGGTTGAAGTCTTCAGGCGCTTCTTCATAAGGCAGGTGGCCAACGCCATCGAAAGCCACCAGACGCGCATTGCTGAAATTCCGTCGCAGCGGCTCGGCGGAGTCGAAAGCAACGGCGCGGTCTTTTGTTCCCCAAATGAGCAGCGTGGGGTACTCGCTAATCTTTGGTATCGCCCGTTCCAATTCTGCCAGGTCTGCCGTCCAATTTTTGGCAATGTGTACGGCGTGGCGCAAGGCGTGGTTCTTAAGAGCAGGTATGCGGTAGCCCTCGAGCGAATCGGAGGGGATCCTGGCGACATCGCCGAACAGGCGTCGCAGCCACAGCCGGTCGAGGGAACGCCAGGACTCAATCGTTTTGAGAAAGAGCATTGCGCCGAAATCGCTGCCCACAAAAGGGGCAAATCGCTTGCCATGCGGCGACCAGGGATTGACTGGCGCAACGAGGATCAGGCGTTGCAGGCGTCGATCGTTCCGCTCGGCACATCTATCGGCACAAATCGAAGCCACCATAATGGCGACGCCTCCGCCGTGGGAGGTGCCAAGCAAGTCGAAATTCCGAATGCCGAGAGCGTCAGCGAACTGGAGAACGCGCTTAGCGGTGGCGTGCACGGTGCAGTCTATACCTTCGCGAGCGGGGGACAACCCTGCGCCCAGATTGTCGACGGCATAAATAGTTGCATGGGGCGCGAGCGCGGGGATGGTGAATCTCCAGGAGAACGCGTAGCCCATCAGGCCATGAATCAGAATTATGGGCGGACCTGATCCGGCCTTGAGGTAGCGCATGCGTCCGTCGGGGAGTTCGAGCCAGCGCTCTTCGATCTGAACCTGGACGTGGACCTGGTTGCACACATTGGAGGGAATGAAATTTTGTTTTGGATTTTGCGTGTCGATGGGCAACGAAACGTGCATAGAAAGTATCCTACCAAGTGATATCGCCTCTATCGCTTCTCGGGGAGCTGACTATCGGGCTCCCCATCTTTTTTGCTACTCCAAAACCTGGGTCAGCCCGACGTCGCTACAGCGCGTGCGTGAGAACTCAGTCGTTAATCCGGGACTTGAATAATTTCCCACGACGTTATCGTTCTATTGGATTGTCTAAAATCGAATTGTCACGCATACACTAGAGCGCAGCGGCCGCCCCTGACGCTGCGCTTTGCGTCTTCTTCCGCTTCTTGCCTAGCAGCTTTTTCAGCACCCTGATGCCTTTATCCACGTGCTTTTCTTCGAGCATGAAGGGAGGCAGGAAGCGCAGGACGGTGTCCTGGGTCGCATTGAAGAGCACGCCCTCCGCCAGACCTTGCTCTACCAACGGGCGTGCGGGAATGTTGAGCACTAATCCTTGGATGAATCCGCGGCCGCGCGCTTCCCGGGTCGCGGCATATTTCGCCACCAGGCCCTCGAGTTGCTGATGCAGGTAGCCGCCAACCTTCAGCACGTTATCGAGCAGGTGTTCTTCCTCGACGATCGCGAGATATTCAAGACCGACGCGGCAGGCGAGCGGACCTCCGCCGAAAGTGGTGCCGTGTTGTCCCGGTGAAATGGCGGAGGCGAACTGTTCTTTCGACAGGAAGGCGCCCAGCGGCACTCCGGCGGCAATCGGCTTGGCTATGGTGACGATGTCGGGCACGATTCCGAAGCTCTGGAAGGCGAAGATTTTGCCGGTGCGGCCGAGGCCGCATTGGATCTCATCGAAGACCAGCGCGGCTTGATGATGATCGGCGAGGCTCCGGCAGGCGAGCAGAAATTCCTCCGAACACTCGAGAATGCCGCCCTCACCAAAGATCGGCTCCAGCACTATGGCGCAGGTGTTGGGATTGACCGCAGCATGAAGTGCCTCGAGGTTGTTCTGCTCCACAAAAGTCACGTCTTCCAGCAGCGGCTCAAAACCTTTGCGGTACTTTTCCTGACCCGTCAGCGACATGGCCCCGAAGGTTCGGCCATGATAGGAACCTTGCAGCGCCACCAGTTGAGACTTGGCATCTCCCGAGAAACGGTGTCCGGCGAGACGCGCCAACTTAATCGCGCCTTCCATTGCCTCAGTACCGCTGTTGGAGAAGAACACGCGGTCGAGGCCGGAAAGCTGGCAGAGGCGCTCGGCCAGTTGTCCCTGATATTCGTTGTAATAGAGATTCGAAACGTGAATGACACGGGCAGCTTGCTCACGGATGGCTTTCACGATGCGCGGATGAGCATGTCCGAGCGCGTTCACACCCAGGCCGGCCACGAAATCGAGGTATTTCTTTCCTTCGAAGTCGTAGCGGTAAACACCTTTGCCGCGCTCAAAGGCTACTGGATAGCGGTTGTAAGTAGGGAGAAGAAAACGCTTCTCCAGATCGGCAATCTGATCGAGGCGGGGCATGCGTTTATTGTAAACGCTGATCGTCCGTCATTGATCATCAGTTGTTGGTCGTGAGTGGTTGGCAAAAGCGACTGATCTTGGAGAGGTTCCGAACCGCGAACGACTACCGTTCGCCGACTCGACCGGCCTCACTCACAACGCATACGCAATCCTCAATCCGCCCCAGTGGCGCCCTTTTACGTTAATCGGGGAGGATATGTCCAGCATTACTACGGTCTTGCCGCCGCCCATGTCGCGGCGGTAGGTCTGCACAAGGAACGGCTTGGTATTCTTGCCCGCGCTCAGTCCTACGGGATCGTTGAACATCCTGCGGTTGCGACAGTTGGCGTTATTCCATACCGGATCAGGACCCTGCGGCCTGGAGAACTTGGCGTTGTGGGTGGGCAGATACCCGTTGCGGTCGACGGCGGCGCAGAATGCCACTTTGGAATTAAGGTCGAAGGCGCCGTCCAGGAAAGGAGGCAGCAAGCGGTCGGCGGTTGCCACCATGCGATTGTTGAACTGCTGCGGATTTGTACCAGCGATCGGCCGGTAGTTCTCATCGAAG
>JBAVAA010000305.1:0-6502 GCA_049585515.1 Terriglobales bacterium
GACCTCAACCCTCCTTTGTATGACTCGCCTGCTACCGGCTAGTTTAGTGGTGCGGAAAATCCCCGTCCGGGAGCGGACTTGGCCAGCCCTTGCCGCTTGTTTCCTGGTTATCACTTCGTGGTACGGCATCTCCGCGAGTCCATATCGTATTCCCTTGATTGTGGATGGCGCTTCGGCGGAATTGACCGTGCTGCACGTCGAGAAGAAAAATATTCAATTCCACGAGACCGCCATCAGTGCCTCTAGAGACGGGAGAATCTACGTTCAGCGAAACGACCGGCGACTGTTCCAATACCGGTTCACAAGTCATGGCGGATCGGGAGTGCTACCGGAAACAATTACTGCGCGCGTGCGTACGCTGGCACAATCGACTCAACTGAGAGACATGCGCACGGCGCCCGCGGTCGCTTTGCGGAACATTAATGCGGAAGGCTGGTACATTCGAACCGGATACAAAGTCTCAGCCTTTACAAATGAGTATGGAACGCAACCGCCGAAAGAAGTAGTTGATATATTTCACGAGTTAGAGTCTGTTGCCCCAGCCGAAGAGGAATTGAGAACCGTGAACGACATATGCACGGGTTTCTGTTACGACCCACTGGCGGGATTAGGGCTTGAGAACATGAATGATCGTTGTGCCGAGCGGAATGGGACGCACTGCAAATAGATTGTCGATTGGCGTCGTGAAATGGTGCCTGCTACGCCCGCTGCATCCCGCCGAGTCCTTCCAGCGCCTTCGCAATCAGGCCGGCCCACAGCGCCACCTCGTCATCGCGCAGCGTCCGCTCGCTCGATTGCAACTTGGCGCGCATCAGAATCGAGTACTTGCCCGCGCCAACCTGGTCGCCACGGAAGATTTCCACCGGCACAAAACTGCGCAGTTCGGCGATACCCAATCCCATAACGCTCTGGCGAATTTTCTCGAACTCCACGCCGTCGTCAAACACAAACGAGAAATCGCGCCCAACCGCTGGGAAGCGCGGCAGCGCCTCATAACGAACCTGCCGCAGATCGTGCTGGTAGAGCCGGTCCAAATAGATTTCGCCGACAAAAACATCCTGCCGCAATTTGCGCGCCGCAGCCACGTCAGGATGAATCTGCCCAAACTGGGCGACGGTAGCGCCATCCAGCACGGCGCGCGCCGATCGTCCGGGATGATAATAATCCGCCGACTGGGCATCGTAGTAGAGCGTCCAATGGCTGAAGGCAGCTAGCAGGCTTTCAACGTCGCCCTTCATGTCAAAAAACGAAAACGGACGCCCCGCCACTCCCGGAGCAAGTCCGCGGACAACGTCCGCATCGACGCTCCCGGTTGCGCCCAGCGAAATACGTTTCATCTCCAGCGGCATAGTACCTAACTTTGAACCTGCACCTGATGCCTCAAACACCTTCCCAGCTTCGAACAGGCGAACATTCTCGCTGCCGCGGTTCAGGTTGTAAGCCAGCATGTTGAGCATCCCCGGAACCATCGAGGTGCGCATCACCGAAGCCTCGTCGCTAATCGGGTTCGCCAGATCAAGTTCGACCGCAGTAGAAAAGCGCCGCGCATCTTCTTTAGAAATGAAACTCAGCGAAATGGTTTCGTTGTAACCCAGCGCCAACAGTGTTGAGCGCAGCCGCGCGTCTTTCTGCGCATCGGGCAATTCCCGAACCTCGCCGCTGTAGGCGGGAAGCGTGTCCGGAAACTTATCGTATCCATGCAGACGCGCGAGTTCTTCGATGATGTCGATCTCGCGCTCAATGTCCAGCCGCCAGCTCGGGATGTGGACCAGATAAGTTTCTTCTCCCCCTGGCAAAACCGTGAAACCCAGGCGACTAAGAATGCGGTTGATCTCAAGCGTGCTGATTTTCTCCCCCAGAATCCGGTGCACTTCCTGCAGATCAAGCTCCACCGGAGCCAGGTCAAGCTTGCGCGCAATCACGTCGATTACATCGCCAGTCAGCGTGCCGCCGCCCGAAGCAAGAATGATGTCGGCAACCCGGTTCGCCGAAGGCACGGTCGATTCGAAATCCGCCCCGCGCTCAAATCGATGTGAAGCGTCGGTATGAAGGCCATGCCGCTTCGACATCCGCCGCACCGTGACCGGATCAAACCAGGCGGATTCGATCAGGATATTTTTTGAGCGCTCCGTGATCATCGTGTCGAAGCCGCCCATCACGCCGGCCAACCCGACCGGTTTTTTGGCATCGGCGATGACGAGGTCATCGGTAGAGAGCTTGCGCTCCACGCCATCCAGCGTCTTGAGCGTCTCTCCAGCTTCAGCTTTGCGAATAATCAGCCGCCGCCCTTCGAGCAGATCGAGATCGTAGACGTGCGTAGGCTTGCCACTCTCCCACAAAACGTAATTAGTCGCGTCCACCGCGTTACTGATCGGTCGCTGGTCGAGTAATTGCAGACGACCAGCAATGTGCGGCAATGAGGCTTTGACAGTTACCCCGCGAATTTCGCGAGCCGTAAAGCGCGGACACAACTCCGGCTCCCGAATATCAATGGTGACATCGGACTTCCCCTGCGACGCAGGCAGCCGCGTCTCAATCGGACGAAGCGGCAAGTCGTAAAGCGCCGAAGCCTCGCGAGCCACGCCATAATGATTCATCGCATCGGGACGGTTGGTAGTGATCTCCATCTCGAAGACCGTATTTTCGCCGGAGCCGGAAATGCCTTCAACCGCAACGCCGGCAAGAGTGAGTTCATCCGCAAGCCGAGCGTAGTCGACCGGAAGGTCAACAAAGTCGCGCACCCAATGGGGGCTAATCTTCATTAGTGGTTGACTCGATGAGTGTATCGCCGGCGTCCTCGCCGGCTGTCCGGAGGGCATCTTGCCCTCCGCGTCGCGGGCGGGACGCCCGCAAGACAGCCGACGAGACGGCGGCGCTACGACTACCCAAACTGCTCCAAAAATCGCACATCACCCTGAAAAAACAGCTGAATGTCATCCACGCCGTACTTCAAAATCGCAATCCGCTCCACGCCCATGCCAAAGGCGAATCCCGAAACTTTTTGTGGGTCGTAATCGACGAACCCATAAACATTCGGATCAACCATGCCGCAGCCCAGCAGTTCAATCCATCCGCTCGCCTTGCAGTTGCGGCAAGGAGCGCCGTCGCGGACGCCCTTGCCATCGCAGAAAATGCAACTGATCTGCACGTCGGCGCTGGGCTCGGTAAACGGAAAAAACGATGGATAGAATCGCGTCTTCACGCTCGATCCAAACAGCGCTTTCATGGCGTGATCGAGCGTCCCCTTCAGATCGCAGAAGGTAATGTTGGTATCGACCGCGAGCCCTTCGACCTGATGAAAAATAGGCGAGTGCGTAGCGTCCGGCGCGTCGTTGCGATGCACTTTCCCCGGACACACCACGCGGACCGGGGGCTTCATCTTCTGCATCGTCCGGATCTGCACCGGCGAAGTATGAGTACGCAGCAGCAGCCGGTCGCGCAGCGGCTTCGATTCCTGTCCGGCGATGAACAGCGTGTCCTGCGTGTCGCGCGCCGGATGATTCGGCGGAAAATTCAGCGCCTCAAAGTTGTAGTAATCGGTTTCGATCTCCGGACCTTCCTCAACCGAGTAGCCCAGATTGCGGAAGACGCCGACGATCTCATTCATCGTCTTGATGACGGGATGCTCCGCGCCGATAGGACGGCGAATACCGGGCAGGGTGACGTCAAGACGCGCGGCGGCGAGTTTGCCCGACGAAGCCCCGCTCTGAATGCGAGCCAGCGTCGCATCCACCGCCTGCTCAATCTTGCTCTTGAGTTCGTTAACGCGCTGTCCGATATCGCGCTTCGCCTCTTTAGGAGCGGCTTTCAACCAAAGGTCATTAAGTTGAGTAAGAACGCCGTTCTTGCGCGCCATCCAGCGATCGCGAAACGCCTTCCAGTCGTTGTCCGAACCGACCCCCGCCGATTCCTGCTCGAGCGCGGCCAGAAGCTTGCGCACCGAGCTATCCAGCGCAGCGACCGAGAAGTCGATAAGTTGGGGGACGGTGTAAGGCATCGGTCTGGCAACACCATTTAATAATTGTCATCCTGAGCGAAGCGAAGGACCTGCTGTCCCGTGCGCTGAAAAGAAAGCAGGTCCTTCGCTTCGCTCAGGATGACAGGAGCTCTTAGAGCCGAAAAGCTGATGGCTGACGACCGACGACTACGCTGTCGCTGCTGCGTGCGCCTTCTTCGCCTGCTCCGCCAGATGCGCAAAGCCCGCCGCATCTTTCACCGCCAAATCCGCAAGAATTTTGCGGTCCAGTTCCACGCCGGCCTTCTTCAGACCGCTGATGAACTGGTTGTAGTTCATTCCGTTCAAGCGGGCGGCGGCGCCGATGCGCACGATCCAGATCGAGCGGTATTGCCGCTTCTTCTGCTTGCGCCCGGAGTAGGCAAACTTCAGCGCGCGATCGACGGCTTCTTTCGCCGAGCGGTAAAGTTTGGATTTAGTTAGGAAGTATCCACTGGCGCGTTCGAGAATCTTTTTGCGCTTGGCGCGGCGTTTAGTTCCGCGTTTTACACGAGGCATTGCCGTTCTCCTTTTTAACTTCGTCTGGCGGCTGGAGGTAAGGAGGCTTCTACCGCGTTTCCCAACGGAAACGGGATTTCCGAGGCCCGGCCTCTTCACGCGCCGCTGCAGTGCGTAAAAGCCCTGCAGACTCTATTGGTGGACGGGCAACCCGAGCTTGCCGAAGGGCCCGTCGCTCCATTACATATACGGGATCATTCTTGCCGCTTTTTTGTAATCTCCGTCACTCACCAAAGTGGGCTGGCCCAGTTGTTTCTTGCGCTTCTTCGCCTTGGATGACAGGATGTGACGCAACCCCGCCTTGTGACGCAGAATCTTTCCCGTCCCGGTTTTCTTGAAGCGCTTGGCAGCGCCCTTATGTGTTTTCAGTTTAGGCATAAATAAATAGCTCTCAGCTCTCAGTCACATCTACAGCGTATGAAGACAAACATGCCACCCATCCACGAGTATCGCACCATAAGATTTACCTGATGGCTGATAGCTGATGACTGACGGCTGCTACGCTGTCTGCGCGCCGCCGCGCGCCGCCGGAGGAGGCGCCACCGCCCTCGGAGCCGCCGGTTTTTCTTTCCCTCCGCCTTCCTTCTTATTAGGCGCCAGAATCAGGTGCAGCGTGTTGCCTTCCTGCCGCGGCCTGAATTCGACCAAACCTCTCTGGTCGACGTCTTTAATAAGGCGTTCCAGAATCTGCCGTCCCAGGCTCTGCCGCGTCATCTCGCGGCCCCGGAAGAAGATGGTCGCTTTCACCTTGTCGCCTTCATCGAGGAAGCGCAGCACGTGATTCTTTTTGGTTTCGTAATCGTGATCGTCCACATTGATACGAAACTTCACTTCTTTCACCGTAATGGTCTTCTGCTTTTTCTTGGCTTCGCGCTCGCGCTTTTCGTTCTGATACAGAAATTTCCCGTAGTCCATGATGCGGCATACCGGAGGTTGCGCGGTCGGGGAAATTTCTACCAGATCCAGGTTTCTTTCGCGGGCCATCTTCAGCGCTTCGAAGGGAGGCATAACGCCGATCTGTTCCCCTTCGTCACCGATCACGCGAACCTCGCGCGCCCGGATGCGCTCATTCATGCGGATAAAACGTTTGTCGATACTATCCTCCGTCTGCTTATCTGACAGAAAAGATGCTTGAAAAGTATAACATGCGCGTGCCCATACTTCTCGTGTGCATGCGATGCCCGTTTGACCGACCGCGGCAAAGACCAAGGGCACGCGAGGTCCTCTTCGCATGCCCCGGATCCTCGGAACCAATCTCTTGCAGCTAGGGTTCTCGTTCCCCAGTGCTAGGATTCAAGAACAACACCCCATTATTTCTAATCTTGATGAAGTTGAACATCTGGCCGATGGAGTTCGCGATTCGAGATGAAATCGCGCTTCCAGTGAGGAAATCGCATTAGGTCAGGAGACGATACGCAATTTGACGGCAAGATCGCAGAATGTTTCTCGGCGCAAAGCCGCGCCAGTCAGTCCGTTAGCAGGTTTCATCCTTCAGTAATCTTGCGTTAGCCGTTACTCGTGCCTACGATCATCGTGACTATTGAGAAACTAAACGATTTTCAACAAGCCGCGACCATCACCGTCGCGGGGCCCCGCCCCGTAATTCGGTGTGGCTGTCAAAAATTGCAATTTTATAGACCGAGACCACAAGGGGACAGCATGCGTCGATTAGTTACGGGAGTAAATTTGCCGCTGGTTTCTTACGTCCTTTTGTGTGCGATAGCGGTTGCGCAGAATGCCCCGTCCGCGCCGGCTGTGGCTCCCTCCAAAGCAAGAACAGACGCCAAAGCAGAAAAGTCGACCGCGAAAACCGTGAAGGCCGTAGCCATCAATATGCCGGGAGGCATGACCCATGACCAGGCCGACGCCATTTTGAACGAACTCAGGGCCATCCACCAGTTGCTGGTGGCGCAAGGCCCCAGAGGCGACGCGCCCGCACCAACCAACGCTCCTAACAATGGACCAACGATCACGCGACCAACGATCACG
>JBAVAA010000306.1:0-15471 GCA_049585515.1 Terriglobales bacterium
GGTGTAGAGCGATTGATTCGGATGATGGAGAAGAGGCTTAACGATTCGCAGCGCGCTGAAGGCTGGTTTAAAGAAAGCGCCGAGCTTCGCCAGTGGATCGCTCTGCGGGCGAAACTGGCAGGCAAGATCGTTAAAGACGATGCCGGAGGGCCGCACAAGCGCGAGGGCGACTCGTACAACGTCGTCTTTGTCTCCCCTGATGGTAAGCCAGCCTCGATTCCGCTCGAAGTCTACCGGGCGCTCCCGAAGTCGTCCTTTGATAAGGCAACTGATTCAGTATCAGTAGACGTTAAGCAGGAAAGCGGTGCTATGTGATTGAAGGCACAAGCATTTCTCGATTCTGTGCTGGTTTTGGTGGTTTCCATGTCAGCAGAGTGTCAGCAAGATAGGGAGAACGCTACGAATTCGACCGTGACAAGTCTAGAACTGCCTTCGTGGGCCGAATGTCTCTTCCGGCGCAGCCGATACAAAGTGGCGCACGGTGGCAGAGGTTCGAGTAAGTCCTGGTCCTTTGCGAAGGCGCTGATTCTCCGCGCAGCCGAGAAGCGGTTGCGGATTTTGTGTTGTAGGGAGCTGATGAATTCGATTTCAGAATCCGTGCATCATCTGCTGGCCGATCAGATCCGTGCGATGCGGTTGGGCCATAAATTCGAGGTCCAACAGCAGGCGATCTTGGGCGTCAACGGTAGCGAGTTCATCTTTGCGGGGCTGGCCACGAATCCGGAGAAGATCCGCAGCACCGAGGGCGTTGACATCGCCTGGGTGGAAGAAGGCGAGCATATTTCCGAGCGTTCATGGGAAATCTTGGTGCCGACCATAAGGCAGGAAGACTCGGAAATCTGGGTGTCGATGAATCCCGATCTCGTATCCGATCCCTCTTACGAGCGTTTCGTTCTCAATCCGCCGCCTAACTCCATCGTGAAGAAAGTGAACTGGCAAGAGAATCCGTGGCTTCCCGAGGTGTTGCGGCAAGAGAAAGACTATCTATATCGTGTCGATCCCGAAGCGGCTGATTATGTGTGGGGCGGGAATCCTCGCACGAACCTTTCAGCGCAAATCTTCCATGGGAAGTACATCGTCAGCGAATTCGAGCCGCGCGATGGCTGGGCTGGGCCATACTACGGCGCAGACTGGGGCTTCGCGGCTGATCCGACTGTGCTTATGCGGTGTTGGATTGATGGGCGCAGGTTGCTGGTGGACGGTGAAGCATACGGCTTCGGTGTTGAGTTGGACCGCGTGCCGGGCTTATTCGAGCAGGTTCCGCGCTCGCGCGAGTATTTGATCCGAGCGGACAACAGCAGGCCGGAGACAATCGCCCACATCAAGTCACGGGGGTTCCGGATCGAAGGAGCTTCGAAGTGGGATGGAAGTATCGAGGATGGCATCGGCTTTCTGCGAAGTTTCGAACAGATTGTGATTCATCCGCGCTGCACACATCTGCAGGACGAGGCGCGACTCTACTCTTATAAACGTGACCGGCTGAGTGGCGACGTGCTGCCGGACATTGTAGACAAGCACAATCATTGCTGGGACTCGATCAGGTACGCGTTGGAGCCGATAGTGCGACGGTCGAGGATGGCGGTGTACGGCCATTCGGAATCGCAGATCACTTTCGGAGATGCTGAACTCGACGCGCGGCCGCCTTTGCTCCAAAACTATCTCTCCTGTTTCATCGGCGTTGAGGCCTCGACTGCGCGAGTCGTCGTCTTCGTTGAAGCTATTGACGACTCGGAGGTGTGTTGGGTCTTGCGGGAATTTTACTGGGACGCCGCACAGCAAGGACGCCAAAGCGACGTTGCTGCCGATTTGCTCAAGTTCATCGCCGGATCGCGGGCGAAATCCACGCCATGCGTTCTGGTGAAAGAAAGTGCGGGTGGACTGCGCGAGCGACTATTCAATGAAGGTCTGTGGGTCCGTGATCAAGAGGAAGACGATGAGGTGGTGGCTTCTGGCATCCGCACCGTCGATCTTGCCTTCGGGCGGAAGTCTTTGAAGGTGCATACCTCCTGCACGAATTTGTTGCGCGATTTGCAGCTGTATCGCTGGGATGCGGACAAGCAGGCGCGAGGCGTCGAACAGGCGGAGAAGAAAAACAGTTTTTCTTGCGATGCGTTGCGGCGAATAGCAGCCGAAGTTTTCCAACCGTGGAGGATGACTTCATGAGAAGGCTCTGCGACGTCAAGAATGAGTTGCATTTGCCCGTGGTCCAAGTCGGTGACGCCGAGACGGTGCGGGCATGGGCCAGCTTGCAGTGCCCGAAAGGTCAACAACACTGCGACAAGAGCCGACGCTGTGAAGGGATGCGCGGGCAGAACTTACTAACGATCTCGAAAATCGAGGACGCCATTTTCGCCAAGGGCTTCATCCACGCCGATGACTCGGAGCCAATGGAACCGGGCGTGAGCTGGCTACACCGACCACGCAGAGGGGAAAAATAACTCAAACCGAAGGAGAACATTATGTTTCGACATCATCGAACTCCATCAAACTTTAAGTCCGGCTTCCCGGAGCCCCAGTTCGCCGACGGGGTTCGCCGTCTGGAGCCCGTCACACTCACGCAACCCCAGATTGACCGCGCTGTGGAAAATGCGATCACCGTGCCGGAGATCGTGCTGGTAACTCCGGAAGTGTCCAACGCTGAACCTGAAATGAATGCAGAGCCGGAGCGGAATCATTCTCCAGACGCGCCTAAGCCAACTGAGCCGGAGCCGTCATCCGATCTTGAAGGGCTGGCGTGGGACTATGCGAACGGACTGGCAGGGCGTTTCTGGGAGGGCCTTCAGAATTACAAACTGCCAGCAGGAGCTTCGGAGCTGCGGGCGCTGCGAACGGAGTTGTTTTCGGAACTTCGCACACTCATCGGGCGGGCGGGCGAGTTTTTCGCGGCTTGCCGCCAGCTCAAGATGGCCGCTCTTTCCGAAGAGCACGAAACCGTTCGAATTCAGTGTCGAGCGGCAGTCGAACGCAGAGAGGCGTTGCAGAAGGAAATCGGTCCGCTGGACGGGATTGTTCGTCGCAGAGAGAACGAAGTTTCAAAGGCGCAAGTTTTGCTTGCCGCAGAGGAGGAATCCCGTCCAAAGCCGTTGAGCTACCCTTCGCGCACTGAAATCAGGGCGTGGGAATCTCGCGTTGCAAAATTGCGCGCTGCCCTTGACGCCGCAACAGAGGCGACCAGGCAGGCTGCGGACGTTCGTAATCAGATCGTCCGTGAGATCGCGAAACAGGACGAACTCTTGGATGGCCGCGGGGATCAGCCGGGATTACGGCAAAAATTTGTCGTGCTGGACGCGCAACTCAAGGGGAAGTCGATTCACGACCCTAACACCGGCCTCGTTATCACGCCGGAATTCTGAATTCCAAGGAGAGAGCAAACCATGATGGAGAAAAAACAAGAGAACCAAAACGACGGCGAGGCTTTTAGCCAATGCCGAGCGGTCATCGAATCTTCCGGGGAGGGGCACCGGGAGCACATCAACGATTTCTTTCAGGAGCGGAAGGACGAGGTGGGCCGTCAACCGGCGGCAGACGAAGAAAACCCTAATCCTGCAGTCGAAACCAGCGCCGGTCATGCCGAGAGACTGGCGCGGGCACGCCGGGGGCTCTAGCTGTTCAACGATGTTCGCCGCTTTCTCCTGTGGGACATTGCTTAAATTTAAGCTAGGAGCCATGAGATCAGCGCGGCGGGGGTGGTTCCTACTCCTTCCACCCGTCAAGGTGCGGCCCGGAACTTTTCGCCTGGGGGATTTATCAGTCGGCCCTCTGGCGCCTTTCAGCCTGGTCACGTCGAGCGCTGCGCAATGCAAAGGCGAGTCGCCAAAAAGGGCATTGAGCGCTTGACGGTTAGAGCCCGTCGGCGCTCAGGCTCTTTTGAAGAGCCGCATCTTCGACCTGTGGCTGGCCTGCTACACAATGGAAGAGATCGGCGAAAGGGAGAACGTAACTAAGGAGACCGTAAGTGAGATTTGTCAGAATTTTGCAGATTTGCAGAAATCTGACAAACGTGCTCAATCCGCCGCCGAGCACGCGACGGATGGGCGAACTGCTCAAGGAGATGGACAGAAAAGGGGAACGGCGCGGAAAAGGCGGACCCGGACGCGGTAAAAAAACGTCGTCCAGTTCGACGTTTTTATCTAAACCTACTCTTTTATCTAAACCTAGTCTTTCAGAACTCGGCATCAGTCGCGATCAGAAAGCGTCTGGTTTTGTACCGAACGTCGTGCACCTCGACCTTCGGTCGGTCCCCTGTCTCTAGGTCCAGGACGTGGCCGTAAAAAGAATGTCGAACGGCACGACATTGTTTCTCGCCCGACGCTTTCTGATCTCGGACTCACAGATGATGTCCTCTAAGCGGACACCGGATCGCATCGTGAGGGACTATTGCGGTATGCGTGCTAGGATCACTCCCGAACGAACAAGGGAGGATTAGCATTTTGAAACTGACTAGTCTCGTCTTCGCCATTGTCGGTTCGGTTGCTGGGCTGATCGCTGCGCACTACTGGTACCGCGCCAGCAAGGTTGCAATAGCTCCGGCATGGGAGCTCGTTCCCAGCCGAGAATTGGAGACAAAGAACATCATGGGCTGGGTGACAGGCAACATGATTGCTTTTACCAGCTCCGGCAAGCTCAATAAATATGCGGCCCGGTGGAGCGCTGTAGCAGTAATGGCATCAGGATTTTCCGCTCTGTTCGGCTCGCTTTGAAATCGGAGGGCAACTGTCATGAACGAGGATGTAATGACACCAGAGATGAAACTCTATCGTTATCTAGGTTGCGTGGCAGATTCGATAAAAGACAACAATTTCTTTCAGGCCGATGAAGACGTGGCGGCTTTGAAGAAATTGCTGAAAGGTCAATCGTCCGAAGCCGCTGTAGCAATCCAGAAACGCTTTTTCGATATTGCCGATGTCGTCAAGAAACGTCAAAAAGAACCGGCGTTACAGAGAGTACGTGCCGCGATGACGATTTTGGAGCCTTTGCTTCCCTGAAGACGCGCGGTGATAGAATTCCGCGCATGGCTGATGAAAAGCTGTGCCGTGGAAGCGGAAGACCGTGAAATGGATGTGCGAAATCTGCGGTCAGAAAGTAGATATCATCCATCCCCCGCCACGCTCCAAGTTGCAACCGACATACGCAACCCACACGGCAAGAAATCCAAGCAAATGCTGAAACCAGCACTCCCACACTCGGCTCCCCAGAAAACTGCTGACACAGCGCTGACACGGAATTAAGCGCAAAACTCCCTCGGAGGGGAGGATTACTAAGACCAGCATGTTTATTGGTGATTTTGGTGAGCGCGGTAGGAATCGAACCTACAACCTACTGATTAAGAGTCAGTTGCTCTGCCAATTGAGCTACGCGCCCGCTCCGCACGGTGGGAACAATTTTTAATTGTACCATCCGCTTTTACGGTCGCTTGCGAACGCTTGGCCCGAGCGCTGTGCAATCTTAGAAAGTAGCTTTTCCAGAAATAAGAAGTTGCTGCTGTCCCGCAGTCTGGCGCCTATGCTGAGGCGGCCTCATGGCTTTGCTCGGCCACGGCTGTCTTCGAACCGGAAACAGGTTTGCGGATCGGTACAACTTCGGCCTTGGCGGACGCGCGTCGCTCCACTCTTCCGATAACCGGCCTGTCTTGCGCGCCCACGACCGACAATGACACGAACCTATTTTCACTGCATATTCGATCAATCAACCGGCGTTCCCATGGACGCAGCACTTGCTGCGGTAGTGAGAAGAAATTTCGGAACGTCCAGATCAAATACGCGCGTTCTACCAGATTCGGCTGTACGTATCGACGCCCGATCAACGTGTCCAGTTCAAGCACGCCATCGCTTAGTTTTTCAATCCACATGTCCTACCCCATCCAAAAAGACGGCCCATTCCGCCTTTTCCCTGAAAGCGGGCTATTATTGCACCGCAGACGGGGCATTGGGAAGCAATCTTTTTATATTTGGATAGAAATTCTTTGCATTGCCTGGATCAATTTGAGAAAAGGCCACTCGACCCCCAGCGGGGATACGATCTGGCGGCCGTCAAACGATTTCGGGCAGGAGCGCGATGCGGTCGAGGGTCGCAGCCACGCCTATCCCCTTGCCGTCCGACTCCTCCACCCGGACGACCGAGGCTTCGCAGAGCGTCCATCCTCCGGGCCCCAAGCCGACGCCGGCAGGCAGCATGATGACCAATTCCAGCTTCGAACCGGCTTTCATCCCCGATTCGGAATAGATAAAAACTCCCGACGAACTAAGATCGCGGGTCAGTCCCTCATGCTCGGCGCCTTCGTGACGGACCTTGACTGGAACTCGCACCGGCACCCGCTGGCGCGAACGCCTCTCGCTAGTGTTGGATGTGGTCGTGGTTTTCTCCGCCATATGCTGTGGAGTGTACCGCAGTTTTCGTGGGACGTGGGAAAAGGAAGTATTGGCAAAAAGAAAACCCTCCCGCAAATTCGCCGGAGGGTTGTAAGGAAAGACGGCGCCAGCTAGAAAATAATCTTCGCCGCAATCTGCAAGTTGAAAGGCTCGCCCGGAACAAGTCCCGGCGCGCCGTTGAAGTCCCCAATGGTGTCACCAACCACGCCGTTCGAACCAACCGAGCCGGCTCCGGTAGCCAAATTCTTACGGTTAAACAGATTGAACATCTCCGCGCGCAGCTGCAGTTTCAGACGCTCGGTCACGGGGATATTCTTGATCACCGAGAGGTCCACGTCGGCAAAACCTGGGCCATAGAAGGCGTTGCGCCCAACATCGCCGATTGGCCTTCCGTCAGCAGTCGTCGCGGTCGGTCCGACGCAACCTGGCCCGGGAACGCAGAATGCCGCTGGATTCACCCATGGCTCACCGCCGTATTTTGCAAGGTCGAAAGTGTGAGAAACGCCCGCAAACGGATTCGAAACGAGGTTCAGGCCCGGCCGCTGCGTCCCGGCGTCGAAGTTAAAGGGCTGCCCACTATGGAAGGTCATCAGGCTGCTGAGCTGCCAACCGTGGGTGAGCATTTTGGGGCCGTGCGCTGACCCAGGCACGTCATAGGTAAAGAACGCGGTGAAGTTATGACGCGTGTCGAAGTCACCGCTGCCGTAATCCAGTTTCGGATTGGTGTAGTCGAACTGGATGGCACCGCGGTATTCGGTCATCGTGTCCAATTCGTGGGCGTAAGTATATCCAAACTGCGATGACAGCCCGTGCCAGGAGCGAATCCTGAATGTGGTCTGCAGAGAGTTGTAGTTTGAATTGCCCACGCTGTTGAGTTGCAATACCGACCCGAGGTTGGCGTACTGTCCATTGAGGCCCCCATCCAGATTGATGTCGTCCATCACTCCCAGCTTATGGCCTGCACTGCCCACATAGCCTACCTGCAACACGGCGGCGCCGTTGCCGAAGCCTTTCTCAATTTGCAGGTTGTAATTATAGAAATATGGGGTCCGGAAATTTTGACCGACAGAGTAAACGTTGTACTTGTTAGTGCCTCCGCAATTGAGTGTCGGGCATGTGGTAAGCGCGGAGAAAATCGACTGCCCGCCCGATTGCACGGTGTCCCAATTGTACGAAGATTGACCGAGGTAGTTAGTGTTGTAGTTGTCGACTGCGTGCGGCCCGATGGGATTATCCTGCAGGCCGTCCGCCCCGGCGCTGCCCGGCCGGAAATCAAGGAACGGATTCATGTTGATCTGATCGTAAAACACCCCGATCCCACCGCGAACAACGAGGTCAGCGCTGGCCGTTGGCTGATAAGCAAACCCGAAGCGCGGTGCGAAGTTATTCTTGTCGGGCGGGAAGATTGAATCTATGCCGGCGCCCTGAATCTTCAAACCCTGACTGGGGACGAAAACCGCCAAATCCTTGTCTCCATTATGCAAAGGTCCGATGTATTCGTAGCGCAGGCCCAAATTTATATTCAACTTGCGCGTCACCTGCCAGGCGTCCTGACCGAAGAAGTCGAATCCATTAACTACAACTTTTCGTTGTGCATCCCCTATAGCAATGGAAGAAGAGGACACGTCACCAGCCAGAAAGTCGGCAAGCGCAATCGTGTTCAAGCACACGGCGTCGCTCGAAGCGCAGCTGCCAGCCCACGGTCCCTGTGTCCCGTCGAAGACAAAACTTCCCAGGGATCGCCGATAATAAAACTCATCGACGTGCCCTTGTCGAAATTCTCCGCCGAAGCGGAACTGGTGCTTGCCAACGACATAGGACACGACATCTTCCAGGTGCCCGGTAACGTCGGTGCGACCTTCCGGCGGCGTGATGCCCACTTGATCGAACCCGGAAATTTCAAGATTGGGAGCACCCGGAATCGGCTGTCCGCCCTTCAGCGCATCGGGGCTGGTGTACAAGCCCAAAGCCTTCTCACTGAAGGATGTATTAGAGTCACTGAACGTCTGATGGAAGTAACTGAGGCCGAATAACACCTGATTGGACAGTCTAGAGGTCAAGCTGGAGTTCAGAACTGCAGAATAGTTTTCGATACGGATTGGAGCGACCTCGAAGTAATAGCCAAGGTTGGAACTGGCGGTAGCGAGAGCCAGGCTCGCCCCCGGGGGTTGAGTTTGACTGCCCTGACCGTAAAAGCCGTGGATGGAAAGATGGTGTTTCTCGTTGAAGTTGTGGTCGAGCTTCATCACGCCGTTGTAGCTGAAACCAGTACCAGGAACGGTGGCGAAGTAGTTGCTAATCGTTGCTGGTAAGTTCTGGATCGAGCTGGGAAATAGTCCCGGCAGACTTCCGAGCCCCAACAAGGAATCGGAGAGTCCGCTCTCCGGGACGCTGTTCGCAGTGAGCAAGGCTCGCGCGTTTGCAACCCAAGCGTTGGACGGCTCCGTCGACAGACCAGTCAACCCAAAGATGTAGTTCTGCTTCTCGAACCCGGCAAAGAAAAAGGTTTTGTCCTTAATAATCGGGCCTCCGACGGTGAACCCGTAATTTTGATTTCGCAGCGGCGGAGCCTTGGGAAAATCGGCAGTCGGCGCAAAAAACGGCGAGGACGCCGCGTAGAACTCATTGCGGTTGTAGTAATAGGCGCTACCGTGCAGGTTATTGGTTCCGCTCTTGATGGTGAGATTGACGGTCCCGCCCGCATTGCGCCCCGTTTCTGCATTGGACTGGCTTTGCTCCGCGAATTCGTCAATGGCATCAATCGGCATTACCGTGCCCGCGATTCCGGACACCCCGCCCTGATTAACCGCCGGGATGTTGTGCCAGAAGTCATTGTTGTCGGTGCCGTCGATTTGCCAGTTCATCTGGTTGGCGCGGGTCCCGTTCAGCGATCCATAACCACCAACGGAATAGCCTCCATAACCGGGCGAAACTGCGATCAGCTGCGAAAAGTCACGCCCGTTCAGGGGTATGTCTTGAACTGCCGTCTCAGATATTGTGTCGTTCAAAGTCGCCGTCGTCGTATCTAGCGACAACGCGGCCGCCGAGACTTCGATGGCGGTTGTGCCAGCCGAACCGACAGTCAGCTTGACCGGCAGCGTATAGATATTTCCCGCTGTGACCGCTATCTTGTCGACAGTCTCCGCCTTAAACCCGCTCGCCGTCACGGAAATCTTGTAAGTTCCCAAAGGCAGATCCTGGAAAGCAAACACTCCGTCGCTGGTGGTGACTGTGCTTAGCGTCACGTCGGTGCCGACGTTGGTTGCCTTCACCTCGGCGTTTGCCACCACCGCTCCCGACTGGTCCGTCACTGTCCCGGTGATCGAACCGCGGAAAGTTTGGCCATAGCTTGCAATCGCCATTAATAAAACAAAAAGACCGATGATTTCTAATCGTCGCATTGCATCCTCCCACAGAATTCTGAAGAAACACTTCAGATAAATCAGCAAATGTCTGGCTTTTTTCTTTGCTGATGAGGGTGCATGCGTCCTGCCAAAGAGCCTGGCGGCAATGATCTATACTTATCAACTACTTACGATAGGAGTAGTAAGAGGAAATACAGTATTCCCTGTATTTCTCATAGGGACCTATTAAAATAGGAATACCGCGCATTCGGATTCCTGATGGATCGCATCGAAGTTGTTGATGCTAGGTTAGTTGGGAGTTAAACAGAGGGCGTCCAGTTGGACGAACTGAAGCCCTCGTGGCTAGAAGCTGAACGCCACGCCGCCGCGCACCGAGCGTGCTGCTTGTACCAGATAAACCGTGTGTCCGTCCTGACCCATCACCGGCACATATCCCTGCGCCAGAAGATTTCGCAGATCCACGAGAACGTCCATGTGCCCGGCAAGGAAGGTTGCGGGAATCGGTTGCCGTATGCAGAGATTCAAATAAGGATCGGCTTGACCCGCCGATGTATTGAACTCATCAACCGGCGTCAAAGCGTGCCCACCCGCGTACCGGTAGGAGGCGATCCAACGCATCTTCACCTTGGGAACAGTACCGCTGAACTTCGCCGCCATGGCTTGATGCCGCTCCGAGCGAATCCACTGCCGCGCGTCCTGCAACTGGACGTCCGGGACGGACAGGTCGAGCATTCCGCCGTAGGCATAGTCGAGGGTCGCAGTCAGATCGGATAGCAGCTTCCTTTGCACTACTACTCGCATTCCGCGTGTCGCGAAACTATTACCCTGATAACTAAAGGTACCGGAATACACATCCGGCAGCACATCGCCCGATTCGGCCATCATCTCGCCCGGCGTCATTTGGCCAACTCCAGTGAGCACAGGATCGACGATACTGTCCGAGTAAAATGCGACTTGCATATTATTCTTCCCGATACGCTGGGAGACTGAGATTTCCTGGTGATGGGCCCGCTCCACCGCTGGCGTGAATCCCGTCATGGTTATACGCGGAGCGGTTTCACTTAAATCCGCCGATGCGGAGTCCAGATCGTCGCCGGGACGATCACTACCCAAGCGTGCCTCCATTCCCATATTCGGAACTGAACTCGTATATTGATATTCCAACACTGTGTTCGGCGTGATGTGCAGATCGACCGACGCGAAAGGCCTGAAGGCGTTTACCCGGCCCATAAACTGAATGGTTTGCAATTCGCTGCCGAGCTTCATTTCCAGCTTATCGCCCACGACCACGCGATCAGAACTCTTCACCGATAGCGCTTGCAGCGTTGCGCCAGGCAACATATTAAGATCAGGCGAACTCAGCCGGAGCGCCGTAATCGCCAGGGAAGGTTCAAAAACACCGTTGAAATGGTTGCTATAGGTCGTCCGCAGCACCGCCGACGGGATGCCCTCTCCGTCGGATTCGTACCCGACGTTGCCGTTCAGCCGCAGGGTTCCACTCGATAACAGCGAATGCTCTACCGCGAAACCGGCCGTCATATCGGACGCGCTTCCATAGCCTTGCTCGGGCGATCCGGCAAGGAATGTCACACTGCCTTTCAAGCTGCGGTCGCCATTCGATTCCCCGCTCTGCGCAACCACGGTCGTGCCATCCTCGAGCACCCGCAGAATGGGCCGGTTCGAAACCGATCGCAGCGTCCACTTCCAGTCGTCGTCATCCACTGGACTTCGCAACGGAATTAACTGAATGGCCTCGAACAAATTGGTTAGAGTGACGTTGACCATCAGTTTCGCGCCTGCGCGGACGCCGATTTTCTCGCGCAGCGAAGGAAGAAACGACGGCGCGCTTACTTTCACGCTGTAGGTCCCTGGCAGCAGACTGGCGACCGAGTAAAAACCATGATCGTCAGTGAAGACCTTCAGCGCCTGGGCGGCTGAACCAACGGCGGCCGAACCAATGCCTGCCGAAGCAAGATTGGCCGAACTAAGGATTTCTACCGCCGCGCCCATTTGTGGAGCGCCGCTTCCGTCGCGAACGTATCCAGATATCGCGCCCGAGGCGCTTCCGCACCAGGCTGGCACGGCCATGGTCGCGACCGCGACGGCGACGACCATCACGAACTCGAACTTTCGCAACATCGCCATACCTCTGGGGAAACCAGGCAGCAGTTTACTCCACCGCGAAGGTTGCGGATGGATCCACCGTCTGCTTGGAAAGGTTGTCATTCACCTTAATCACAATCTTGTACAAACCCGGCTGCAGGTTCGCAGCGGAAAGCGTCTTCTGCAGCGTAACCTGGTCGCCCACATTGCCCATCGTGTCGGTCGATTCGACCGTGTGGATGACGGCCTTGTTATTGGCGTCGGTCACATTGTATTCGAACGTGGCCGAAGGCTTGTGCGTTTTTTCGTCCACGCTGAGGTTGTATACCTGCATCCAGAAATTCAGTTTCTGATTGCGCTTGAACGAGATGGGCTTGCCGTCGGAAGGCGCCACTCGGGGCCGCACCTTTGTGGTCCCGATGACGAAGTTGCCCGTGCCCACGTTCTTGGCCGCAACCGCTTCCATCTGGTCGGCTATGATCAGCGTGGAGTTGCTCAATTTGTCCTCGCTGAAGTCCGGGATCAGAATGGCATGGCTCCAGGTCCCCGTCCGGTCTCCATTCACGTCCTTAACCACGATGTCGAGGCGATAGCGATTCTGGCTGATCCGCAAAGGGATCGCTTTCCAGTACACCGAAGCATTTTCGGCGGTCTTCGGCAACAGTTCCACCGGCACATCGACTTGGACTGTGTCTTCGAAGGTTTGCACGATCTTGCCAGTGAGCGACGTTACGCGCCCGAAGATATTGACGGTGCCGCGCTCCACCCCATCCTTGTTCTGGAAGGTAACGTCGCGGTTCCTGATCTGAATCGTGATTGGAACCAGCACCGTGTCGCTGGTGACCTTTACAAAGTCCGCGCGCACATCAAAAGGCATCAGGTTGATGCTGATCTTGTGGCTGACCACTTCTTCCAGGTCTTTGAACTTCACCGCGGGCGCTGCCTGTAGTTTGGCGAATTGTTCGAGGCGGTCGAATTCCTTGGTCTGCAGATCGTTATTGAAAGGCGAGGTGCCGAGTTGTTCAATACCATTTCCCCCGGTGAAGCGGCTGGCCTTGTTCGCCATGCCCATCTGCTCATACAGAGTCAGGCCCGCGTTCGGGGTGTACTTCAACGCGTCTTTTTCCGAGCGGTCGATCGTCATATGATAGTCGCCGCACATGCAGCTATCGACGAACTCGATGATCACTTCCTGCCCGATCCCCTCCAGGTACCGGTAGCGCCATTGCTCGAATGGGAAGGTGGAGGTTTCGCCGCCACCTTCGTCCATGGGGCGTTCATAGCTGCCGCCCGAGGGGTGGGACTCGATCTCGTCCGGCGGTCCAAACACGATATACATGTGGCCGCGATCTGTCTTCCATCCGGGGATGCCAGCGGCGAAGTGCTCGTTCGCGTAAGCGATACGCCGATAGTGCTCTTCCTTAAACTCGTTCTCCTCGGTGTCAGGCGTCGGATCACGGCGTTGCCAGAAAGCTTCGATAAACTGGTCCCGCTCTTCATCGTTCGAGAGCATCTTGAAGGCCTTTTGCTCTTCGTCGGTGATGATCCAGCGCACGTCCTCGTCGAGCCATTTCCGATACGTCTTGCTTAACTCAACCTTGAGCGCCTTGGCGTTCTTCTGCTTCTGTTTTTCCGGGATCGGGCGTTTGAGCGGATCGACCTGGTTCCCCCGTTCAGTCGCTGCGCCGTTGTTGTCAGAACTACCAGCGTTCTTGTCCTGGGCCAATGAAACAGCGGAAAAGCCGAGCGCCATCACGCCAGCCAGCAAACCAACCGAGTATCGATTCCGAAAACCTGCAGAAGACGAAGACATAGAGGGGCCTACCTTACCAGGGACTTCAAGTAGCCTAATTCTATGTTCATTGGATACGGCAAGGCAAGAAGAAGTGGCCTGTTTAAGAAAAGATTTCTTCCTCAGAGCCCGTCATCTAACCACCTTAAGAATGCGCGTCTTGCAGTCGAACCGTGGGCGGTTGCCGCCAGATCGAGGAAAGCGCTCGGCAAAATTGAGAACCCGCCCAACCTGCCCACCGCCGATCCCTGGCGCGATATAATGAATTTCGCCCAATGCTCAACTCCGTAAGCCCACCGGAGCGACCTGGGGTGAGACCTGTTTCGCGAGGACTCGGGAACTTTCCCCCTCGACTGAACGTAACTCCTTGTGCGTGTGACGATGGACGCGTCTTCACGCCCGTGTGTGGAAATATTCGGCTTCTGCTAACGCAATAGCTTAGTCATCAACATGAAGACCTGGAAGAAATTTACCATTGGGGTTGGCGCAGCCCTGCTGCTCATCGTCATCGTCTCTGTCACGGTTTACCAGAGCCGGAAAAATTTGGTGACGGTGCAAACCGGAAAAGCGCTCAAGCAGAATCTGACTTCGGTGGTCAGCGCATCAGGTGAAATCAAGCCCAAGACTTACGTAAATATCGGCGCCAATGCTTTCGGCAAGATCGTCAAGCTCCACGTCAAGGAAGGCGATCGCGTAAAGAAGGGACAACTGCTGGCGCAGCTTGAGAACGTCCAATCCTCGGCCGACGTCAATGCCACTCGCGCCTCGGTGCAGGCGGCTCAAACCGACGCCGTCGCCGCCGACGCCGCCCTGAACACCTCCCTGGCCGATCTGAACCGCGCCAAGTCCGACGCTGTGCACGCCAAACTGGACTGGGAACGTGCCCAGGGTCTGTTTAGCGCGGCCCTCATCGCCAAGCAGGATTATGACGTCAAAAAAGCCGCATGGGAGACCGCCAATGCCGGATTGGCGCAAGCCGAAGCCAAGGTGGCAGAAGCCCGAGCGCAGAAAGACTCCGCGGAGAAGCACATCACACAAAATCAGGCCAACCTGACCCGTCTTACCGACGTGCTGCAGAAGACTACCTACGAAGCGCCTTTTGACGGCGTGATCACCAATCTTCCGGTCCGCGAGGGCGAAACGGTGGTGATCGGAATCCAGAATTCTCCCGGCAGCACCCTGATGACGCTTGCCGACATGTCCGTGATCACCTCCGAGGTCAAAGTGGACGAGACTGATATCGTCAACGTGCGCCTTGGCCAGCCCGCCGACGTGACCATCGACGCCATCCCTCACAAAATCTTCCACGGCGTGGTCAGTGAAATCGGAGACAATGCCATCGTGCGCTCGACCGGTGTCGCCACTTCGCAGGCCACCTCGACCAGCGAAGAAGCGAAGGATTTTAAAGTCGTAGTCACGCTCACCGATCCGCCGGCAGACCTGCGTCCGGGCCTGTCTTCAACCGCAAAAATCACTACTGCGACGCGTAGCAACGCGCTCAGCATTCCGATCCAGGCGCTCACCGTCCGCACCTCCGCCGATCTGGCGCCCAAGGATGCGGGCAGAGGCAACAACAGCGTACAAGCCGCCACCAGCGCCCCCGCGCCAGAGTCGAAACAAAAGGAAGAGATTCAGGGCGTATTCGTGATCCGCAACAAGAAGGCCGAATTCGTTCCGGTGGAAACCGGCATCAGTGGCACCACGGATATCGAGGTCACCAAGGGCTTGCAGGAAGGTGACGAAGTAATTACCGGCAGCTATAAGGTTTTGCGTACTCTGAAACCGGGAACGAGTGTCAAAATAGACAACTCGGCCCCGAAAAAAGAAGAGGAAAGTTAGGTCG
>JBAVAA010000307.1:0-2028 GCA_049585515.1 Terriglobales bacterium
GCACTCTGATGCGAGGTGGAACCTCCAAAGGCCCCTTTTTCCTGGCCAGCGATCTCCCAAGCGATGTTCCGTTGCGCGATCGCGTATTGCTTGCCGTCATGGGGTCTCCCGATGCTCGCCAGATTGACGGCATCGGCGGCGCAGATCCTCTCACCAGCAAGGTCGCAATTGTCTCCCGCTCTTCGCGGCCGGGAATCGATGTTGATTATCTCTTCGCGCAGGTTTCCCTCGACCGCCCGCTGGTGGATGTAACGCCGAACTGCGGAAATATGCTCGCCGGTGTTGGCCCGTTTGCCATTGAGCGAGGTCTCGTGCAGTCGCGCGATTCCGTTACTCCAGTGAAGATCTACATGGTAAACACCGGAAATGTGGCTGTAGCGCACGTTCCCACACCCGATGGCGAGGTTTGCTACGAAGGAGAAGCCTCGATAGCCGGCGTGCCTGGCACCTCCGCTGCTATTCGCATCGATTTTCTGGATACCGCCGGTTCGGTTTGCGGCGCCCTGTTGCCGACGGGCAATCCTGTCGATGAACTCGACGGAATCAAGGCCACGCTGATCGACAATGGCATGCCGGTCGTCGTGCTGCGCGCCGCGGATTTCGGCAAATCCGGGTACGAGGCGCCTGCCGAACTCGATGCCGACAAGGAATTCAAACAGCGCCTCGAACAGATTCGCATTCTGGCAGGCGAGCGCATGGGCCTGGGCGACGTGCGGTCGAAGGTGGTTCCAAAAATGACTTTGGTTGCACCACCGCGTATGGGAGGAGACTTGACCACCCGCACATTCATCCCGCACAAGTGTCACGCGGCAATCGGTGTGCTGGGAGCGGTAACGGTCGGAACCGCATGTGTGTTGCCAGGTTCGGTCGCTTCCGGCCTTTTCGCCGCGCGTAAGGGGCGCGTGAAACGCCTGTCCGTTGAGCATCCTAGCGGCGAGTTCTCTCTTGAAATCGAAGCGGACGAGACGAGCGGCGGCGGCATCAGGGTGGTTCGTTCGAGCCTGATTCGAACCGCCCGCGCGTTATTTCGAGGTGACGTTCTCGTGCCGGTGAGCATCTGGGATGGGGGGAAGAGAACGATTCCTCAACAGGAATCGTCACACACGAGTTCTCGTTAGTTTGGCTTGTGAACTCTATCCACCATGTCCGGCCGTGACAGATTGATGCTCTCTCTGATTCCATATGCATGCTCGAACATCAGAGCTGCAACTCGCGTGCCTTCCTTATTCTCAAGCGCCTGCACGATGGCGTGATGTTGGCGATTTGCATAGCGCAGCACGTCATACATGCGTGGAAGGTCCACCCGGTCAAACGCAATCGCATGCGCGGCTGCAAACGGTATTCGATCATTGTGTCGAATCGCTTCGGTCAACACCTTGCTCCCAGCCCCTTCCACGATCAGTGAATGGAATTGCCTGTTCATCTCGCCATATCGCGCTTCATCCGACTCAACCACATGTCCTTTGGAAAGAATCTCATCGCCTTCGCGGAGGCACTCGTGAAGCGAGTGTATCAATCGGCGCGGCGGTCCCTGTTCAGCCAACATGCGGGCCGCGAGGCCTTCAAGCACGCCGCGGACGTCAATTCCGTCCATGATCTCCCGCGACGTGAAGGCACGCACAATGAAGCCGCGGGTGTTCAGGTGGGTCAGCACTCCCTCTTGAGCAAGGATCGGCAACGATTCACGTACCGGGGTTCGGGAGACTCCGAGCTTGCTCGCCAGTTCGACCTCTCTGACCCGCTGACCAGGAGTGAGCTCACCCTGCAGGATCATCTCGCGAATTCTTACGACAACGCGTGAGTTCTTGCCAGCCATGACAGTATGCGACCCAGATCAGGATTCTCTAAGCATCGTGAGCCACAGGCCTTGCGATCAACGCTGGCGCCAAGAGGAAACTACGATCGCGCCCTCATTCTGTCGACACGCTATCCCTGGCCATGATTTCCGGGATGTTACCAACTTCGGTCAACACTAGCAATCGCGTATACCCGCATCTCAAGAACGCCATGCCGCCGGTTACTGTGAAG
>JBAVAA010000308.1:0-3205 GCA_049585515.1 Terriglobales bacterium
GCGCCGAGCCTGCAGCAGCCCAACTCCGTCCTGCAAGTCGTCGCAGTCAATGATGGCCGCATCAAACTTGCGCTTCGCCATCAGATGCCGGCTGGCCCGCGGCTCGGGGCAGACTTCGAGATCCACCGAGATCTTCTCCAATGCCGGACGCAGGACAGCCAACAAAGCAGCATCCCCGCTAATGACCAGAGCGTCCAGATTCATAGCATTTTCGATACTATCGGCTTCGATACTATCGGCACTCAATGAAGTAAGAAAGTAACCTTGGTACCGAGACAGAGAGTCTTTGGCAGAACGATAAATTTTGCTGGATTTCTTACAGCATTCGCCGCGAAACTATCCAAGTGACCGAAACCGCATATCTATCCCTGGGATCGAATCTCGGAGACCGTGCCGCCAACCTCCGCGCCGCCCTGGCGCAGCTCGATGTAGCCGGACGATTGTTGGCCGTCTCCGCTCTGTATGAGACTCAACCCGTAGATCTCCCCGACCAGCCCTGGTTTCTCAATTGCGTGGCCGCAATCGAAACCGAGAAGACGCCGCAGGAACTGCTCCAGTCCGCACTGCAGATCGAGGCGGTCATGGGACGTCTCCGCCTGCGCAAGAAGGGTCCGCGCAACATTGATATTGACGTGCTGATCTTCGGAGATCGCGTGGTCGATGAACCCGGTTTGAAGATTCCGCATCCGGCCATACACCTGCGCCGCTTTGTTCTGGAACCGCTGGTCGAGATCGCTCCCAACGCACGCCATCCCGTACTGCGAAAGACGGCAAAGGAACTGCTCGCAGAATTGCCCGCTGGCCAGATGGTCCGTCGACTCTGATCCCGCCTAGGGAATCACGATCCGATTCCCACTCTCGTCCGCCCCGGCGATAACCGACCGTTTTTCGGGAAACTGCTCGAACAGAAAATCGACATACGCCCGCGACTTGGGCCTTCCCGAAGTCCGCGCCAAGCCCATTCGCAGCAGGAACACCAGCGCCGTCAGCACGTCAGAATCCCGCAGCCGGTTGTATCCAAGTTGTTTCTCCTCCGCCGCGCGAAACTCCCTCACCATAGTCTCGACCTCACGCCCGATACTCTGGTGCGCGATGTTGGCCGTTGGCGGATCATAGATGAGGCTGGATGTCACCAGCACCTGGTAATGCTTCACCAGCGAACTCAAAGCCGCGATCAAATCGCGGTCCATAAGCGAGCGATCGGTGCGCGCGCTCTTCGCCAGCGCAAAGCTGAGCCCCAGAATCAGCTCTTCGCGCTCATACAAAAACTGCTCGGTGATCTCTACTTCGGGAATCTCTACCGCGGCAGACCAAGCTTCGCCATTTCCCGCCCCCGGCCGACCACGCGATTGCCCGCTGCCGTGCTCCAATGCCTGTTGCCTCGCCTGCAAGAGATAAGGACAGTCGCCAGGGCAATCCAGCGTCACCTCCCGCTGCTCGCCACAACACTGCGGACAGATTTTCCCGTGGACAGCCGGGCAAAACCGTTTCTCTTTCCGATCTTCACAAATCGCGCAACTCACAGCAAGTTCCTCGCACCCGATTATTTCACAGCGCGCTTCTAACCGATGCCTCAAGAGAAGCGTGCGCCACGCGGCGTGCAATCTCAGAAATTGCTTGCCAGAACCCAGAGGCGAGTAGCCAGAAGCGCTTTTCTGCACCGCCCTCAGTGCAAATCGGAAAACCTGATCGTTCCCATGACCGATTTCTATTTGTGTGCCAGCGCCCAACGCGTTAGCCTATACAGTTTCCGGCCATTCAATCTAATTTCTGGGCAGCACCCGATTAAGGAGATGCATGTCGACCGAACTGCGGAATTTTCTGACAATCCCCTACGACGAACTGGAAGAGATGAATCTGAAGGCGAAGAAGCAGCGCCTGGATCGCACTGCTCCCCACAAAGTCCAGGAAGAGCGCCTGAAGTATCTGACCGACGAGCCTCGCATTAAGGCCGTGACCGTGCTGTTCAGCGATCTTGAAGGCCGTCTGCACATGCTCGACTACGACAAAAAGTTCCTGTTAAAGAGCTACGACAATCTCACCTTTGACGGTTCCTCGATTCGCGGCTTCACCGCGCAGCGCGAAAGCGATCTCCGCCTGGGCATCGACTGGGCCGCCTTTTACTGGGGCCCCGCCGACATCTTCGGACCGGGCAAGGTCCTCGTCTTTGGCGAGGTCATCGACAAGACCGGCGAGCCCTACACCGCCGACATCCGCAGCATGCTGAAGGTCTTTGCCACCGATTTGCACAAAAAGTGCGGCTACACCATTAACGCCGCCAACGAAATCGAGGGCTTTCTGTTTAATGGAGCCGACGCCGAGCGCACTTATCACGAGACCGGCAAGTTCGAATACGTCAACACGGGCGGCTACTATCACTCACTGCCAGGCGATCCGCTGCGCACGTTTATCGACACCACCGCCGAAGTGCAGCGTTCCATGGGCTTCCAGAACGAAAAGGACCATCCCGAGGTCGCACCCTCGCAGTTCGAAATCAACTATGGATACGCCGAGGCCGTCGCCGCCGCCGACCACATTCAACTCTACAAACTAATCTGCCGCCAGGTTGCCCGGAACATGGGCCTGTCCGCTTCCTTCCTCCCAAAGCCCGTCGTAGGCGTCAACGGCAGCGGCATGCACACCAATATTTCCGTCAGCAAAGAAGGCAAAAACCTTTTCTGGGATCCCAAGGGAGATGAAAAGCTGAGCAAGTTCGGCTACGAGTTCCTCGACCGCATTCTCACCCACGGTCTCGATCTCTGCCTGGTATTCAATTCCAGCGTCAACGCTTACCGCCGCCTCGATCCGCACTTCGAGGCGCCCAACCAACTGCGCGCGTCGGCCGTGGACCGCGGCGCCATGGTGCGCATCCCGATCGGCAACGAGCGCAGCATGCGCCTGGAAGTGCGCGCCGTAGCTCCCGACGCCAATCCCTACCTCGTCATGTACTCCATTTTCAAGACCGGATTGGAAGGCGAGACCTCCAAGATCAAAAACCTCCGCGAGGCCAAACGCTACCTGCCCGACAACATCTACGCCGCGATCGACGACTTCCGCAAAGCCCCATGGACAACCAAACTTCTCGGCGAGGATGTAAAAGGCCGCTACTCCGACCTGAAACAGGCATCCGCCGACCGTTGCCCGCGCTTATTGGGCACGATAGTCAAGCCCGCCGAAGTGCAGTTCCACCACGAGGTCTACAACC
>JBAVAA010000309.1:0-2832 GCA_049585515.1 Terriglobales bacterium
GTATTCAGCAGGTCGTCAAGGCTCATGCCGGGCTTGCGGGGGATTCCGGCGGTAATGACGACGATGTCGGAGTTGGCGGTGTCGGCGTAGTCGTTGGTGCCTAGAATTGCTGAGTCGCGCTTCTCGATCGGCATGGCTTCGAGCAGGTCGAGGCCTTTTCCTTGGGGGACGCCTTCGATAATGTCGATGAGGACTACGTCGGCCAGTTCTTTGGAGGCGATCCAGTGAGCAGCGGTGGCGCCTACGTTGCCGGAACCTACAATCGTTACTTTCTTGCGCATGAAATTATTCCCTCAGGGGCTAAAGCCCGTATTATTTTGACTCTTGGCGGCACGACTGAAGTCGTGCCCTTCCCAAAACCTGCGCTTCCCAAAACCCACGGTATGCCTGAAGGCATACCCTGATACGAATCAGTCCGCGGCGACTGCGACGCGCATGTTTTCGATCATGCAGGTTGCGAATTCGCTGGTCTTTACTTTGGTGGCGCCTTCCATCAGGCGTTCGAAGTCGTACGTGACTTTTTTCTGCTCGATGGTACGTTCCAGGCTTTGCTCGATCAGATCGGCGGCTTCGGGCCATCCTAAGAAGCGGAACATCATGACGCCGGAGAGAATCACCGAGCCGGGATTTATGACATCCTTGTCGGCGTATTTGGGGGCAGTACCGTGCGTGGCTTCGAAGATGGCGTAGCCGTCGCCTACGTTCGCTCCGGGAGCGATGCCGAGCCCGCCAACCTGCGCGGCGCAGGCATCCGAGATGTAATCGCCGTTCAGGTTCGGGGTAGCCAGCACACTGTATTCATCGGCTCGGGTCACGACCTGCTGGAAGATGGAGTCGGCGATCCGGTCGTTGATCATCAGCTTTTTCTTCCATGCGCCTTTGCCATGGGTTGTGTAGATGGTATCGAGACAGTCTTTTACTTCTTTGTAAATAGTCTGGCGGAAGTCTTCCTGCGCGAACTCCAGGCCGGGTTCGATGAGGTTCGCGTTCTGCTCGACGGTCAGGCTCGGATTCCTGTCTTTGTTGTCGATGATCCAGCTCTCGCGTTCCGTGACCACTTGGGCGCGGAATTCTTCGGTCGCGAGTTCGTATCCCCATTTGCGGAAGGCGCCTTCGGTGAATTTCTGAATATTGCCTTTGTGGACGAGGGTGACGGCCTTGTTTTTGTTTTCGAGCGCGTGCTGAATGGCCATGCGCACCAGACGCTTGGTACCGGTCACGGAAATCGGTTTGATGCCGATGCCGGAATCGAGGCGGATTTGCTTTTTGCCGCCTTTCAGCATGTCTTTGTTTAGAAATTCGATGAGCTTGGCTACTTCGGGCGTCCCTTCTTCCCATTCGACGCCCATGTAAACATCTTCGGTGTTTTCGCGGAAGATGACGATATTCATGCGCTCGGGATGCTTCACCGGCGACGGGACGCCAGAATAGTACTTCACCGGCCGAATGCAGGAGTAGAGATCGAGGATCTGACGCAGGGCGACGTTGAGGGAGCGAATGCCGCCACCGACGGGCGTGGTCAGCGGGCCTTTGATGGCAACGCGAAATTCGCGGATGGCGCTGACGGTGTCGTCGGGCAGCCAGTTCTGAAAACGAGCTTTCGCCTTCTCGCCGGCGAAGACTTCATACCAGGCCACGGAGCGCTTGCCTTCGTAGGCCTTTTCGACCGCGGCATCGAACACACGCACGGAGGCTTTCCAGATATCGCGGCCAGTGCCGTCGCCTTCGATGAAGGGAATGATGGGGTGATTCGGCACGCTGTACTTGCCGTTGCTGTATTCGATCTTCCGTCCGTTAGGTGGGACGGGGACTCCATTAAACGATGCCATGCACTGCCTCCAGAGGCTTAGGAAGGAACCGATCCATTATAGAGAATTTTGAGGGAGGGGAGACTAGGTCAGCGATCACGCCACGATGTGACGAAGCTCACCTGTGTGTGTATGGCTCCGCTTGACCGCAGGCGGCGGGCGAGGACGCCCGCCGGACAGCCGGCGAGACGCCGGCGCTACTGGGTCCCCTGGCGTTCGATTTTTACCGATTTCACTGCTACGTCGTTGTTGGGTTTGTCCTGACGGTTGCGCGCTGCTTTCGAGATTTTCTCCACCACATCGTAGCCTTCGACCACCTCGCCGAAGATCGTGTGTTTGCCGGTGAGCCAGTCGGTGTTCGCTACGGTGATGAAGAACTACGATCCGTTGGTGTTGGGGCCGGCATTGGCCATCGCGAGCTTCCCGGGCTTGTCGAACTTATGTGAAGAGCCCTTGGTTTCGTCCTCGAATTGATAGCCGGGGCCACCCATGCCGGTGCCTTGCGGATCGCCGCCCTGGATCATGAAATTGGGAATCACGCGATGAAAAATCGTACCGTGATAGAGGGGGTCGGTGGACTTCTTGCGGGTAGTGGGGTGCGTCCACTCGCGCTTGCCTTCGCTTAAGTCGATAAAGTTGGCGACCGTCTTGGGCGCGTCCTTTTCGAATAGGCGGCAAACGATATTGCCTTCGCTGGTTTCAAATACGGCATAAGTTCCGGGTGTGCGGGTCATAGTCTCCCTTCGAATTCTAAATCGCCAGTACTGTGGAGACGGGGCTTGCCCCGTCTGGTGGGACCTGCGGGAAACGCGGCAACCCGCGTCTCTACATTGATTTTTATGCTGACGGTTTGTGCGCAGGCTTGGCAGATGCGCCGGCTCCGTGGATTTCGATGTGAACGATCTTAACGGGATGCACGGGAGTTTCGCCGGCCGTCGGCATGCGCGCAATCTTCTTCACCAGTTCGACGGCAGCGTCGTCGCACTGGCCAAAGATGGTGTAGCCGCCGTTCAGGCTCGGATAG
>JBAVAA010000310.1:0-6026 GCA_049585515.1 Terriglobales bacterium
GTTCACACTGCGCCCATGTTGGGAGATTGAGGATCATGACGTCCTGGGCCCCTCTTGCGTTGACCACGGTTACCGCCGGTCTGCTGGCGCTGCCGATTACGCCTGCGCTGTATGAATTATGGAAGCGTGGCGATGCGACCCCCCTCCCGACTTCCCGTCACGACGGTAGGATCAGAAACTTTGCCGAGGCGTTTCAATTGCGCCTGGAGCCGCTGCGTCCACAGCTGGAACGCTGCCGAGCGAAGGGCGAGACATCCCGAACCTCGCTTGAAGGAATGGAAGTGTTGCTCGTGGGCGGTAACGTCGGTGGCAGCATCAGTTGTGACAGTGACGTTTTCGATTTCCATAAGCAACTGACCAAAGGCATTGCTGCATTAATGTCCGGCGGGGACGTAGAGATTCCGGCCGGCAGGGTGGTGGACGCCGACGTCTATGCAGACGGCCGCGTGAGCTTAGGAGAAGGCGCTGCCCTCCGTGCCGCAGCTTGCCGGGATGACATCATCCTGGGGAAAAATAGCGTCGTGCTCCGTTGGCTGCACACTCAGGCCAGCATTTATCTGAGACGGGGAAGTATCGCATGCGGGCGGCTATCGGCAGGACAATCGATCGAACTTGAACCAGAGACCGGTTTCCACCATATGCACGCCCCGCGAATCCTCACCGTCGAAGATGGATCGGGTTCGTTTTCTACCTCAAGATTTCACGATTGCAATAGCGGGGCCATTGGGAATGATTCCATCACCGATTCGGTCAATGCGTTCAAGCCCGAGCAACGACGGTTTCGCATACATGGCAACTTCGTACTCCCCGCCGGCGAAACCCTGAACGCAAACGTGATTGCCACTGGGGACCTGCGCCTGTGCCCTGGCGCACGTCTCTTCGGCAGCGTCAAGAGTTACGGGGAAACCATACTGGAGAAAGATGCCTGCGTGCACGGCAGCATCGTTTCCCGACGAACGGTCCGCCTCGGACCCTGTTCCTTTGTTGTGGGCCCTGTCATCGCGGAAGACGAAGTGCTGATCGCTGCTGGCACGCTCGTCGGCGGACGCAATGCGCTCACTACTATTTCGTCACGTGTCGTCCAGATCGCCGCTGGGTGCGAACTGCACGGAACAGTTTGGGCACGCACGAGAGGAACCGTCGAGGGCTAATGCTTACTCGACCGGCACGCTTGTGTATGGGCTGGTGGAGAGACGGGCGTCCTCGCTCGTCCGCCAGGCGCGCGATCTTTATGTTTGTTCTTGCCCTGCCCTACCGCGGAGTGCGGCCGGTTGTCGCTGTGACCACTGCGACTGCGCCGGCTTTCTATCCCGCGACGCTGCAGTCGCCCGATGGTGCGCTGACGCTTAACCCCGGCGGCGACTACGTGGAGCCCTACTTCGCCACCAAGGCGCTGATCGTTGCACAAGACGGCGGGCTCGATGTCCGAGAGGCTGCAATGGCTTGGATCGGCTGGGCGCTACCGCGGCAGCGCCCGGACGGACTATTCCGCCGCTACTGTCGCGTCCAAAACGACGATGCTAGGAATAATAAGGATGACATCTGGCGTGACTGCGCCGCCGCCGATGCCGACGATTCCATGCTGGCACTGTGGATGCAGCTGCTGTACCGCATGGCGCCCTCCACCGGCATGCCTGCAGAATGGCAGCGCAGCCTCGCTTTCTCATCTAGACAACTGGCGAGATTGCGCAACCGGCGACTAGGTCTCTATCACATTTCTCGGCGTAACCACGTGGCGCTGCTGATGGACAACATTGAGGTGTATGCAGCCCTAAAGGATGTCGCTGGGGCACAACTGCGCTTGGACGATCCAGCTGCGGCTGCCACCGGCGCTCGATCCGAGCAACTCGCCACCGCTATCCAGCGCGTTTTCTGGGACCGTCGCGCCCATCGCTTTCGTCCTTCAATGCAGAAGACTCGTCCCGCTTTTTACCCCGACAGCGTAGCCCAGGTTTATCCCTGGCTGGCGGATATGAGCGGCCCCGGTCAGGACCCACGGCAGGCGTGGGAACGGTGGAAACAGAAGTTTGGTGCCGGCTGGATTGAGCGCCGCTACGATACGCATCCCTGGGGACTGGTCGCGCTGGCTGCCGAGAAATTGGGAGACGCGCCGGCGGCCGAGTGCTGGACTTCGCAATCCGACTCTTTGCGCGCCAGTAGTTCGTGGAATGTGTTGGAAGAAGCAGTTTGGCAGTCGCTGCAGGCGCGTTTCGCGCAAGCGCAGTTGCTGGATCCCCAGGCTTGCAGTGGGTTTTAGTGACCGGCGTCTGAGGGGCAACTATGAAAGCGCGACCGTGAAGTCACAGATATGAAAAGAGGAACCAAGTACGTCTGCCTCGCGATCATTGCGCCCCTGCTGTTCTTCGCTGCGGGTTATGTATATCGTCTGGAACGGCCTGCTGCCGGCGCGGACACGCTCCTTCTGTTGCTCCCCGACTCGGTCGATTCCAGTTCGTCACCGGTGCGGGAGTGGCTGGACGCCGCAAATGAAGAAGGCCTGCATCTACAGCCGATTCACGATTCCGAATTCCTCGATCCTTTGTCCAGCATCCATGCCGCCGGCGTGATCCTTCCCGATCAACTTCACCGTAGTGCGAACGACGTGCTGATCGGCGAACTCTATCGATATGTGCGCAACGGCGGAAATCTCATGGTGGTCTATGACGCCTGCACATGGGATTTGAATGGCCGCTTCCCTCCGGGAGATTCACGCCTCTCCTCTCTGGTGGGAGTGCGCTACGCACTTTACGACCTCTACCGCGCGGCGACGATGGAGCCCGCGCAAATCACGGGTACATCACTTACCATGCGGGAACTCGGCATCCCGCCCGGGAGTTCCGTTCCAGTGGATAAGGGTGGGAGACTCTTTCGTTGGCGTCCCATCGCCCAGCGAACCACCGGCTCAGACGATCGATTCGCGTTCGCTGCCTATCTGTATGGCGATATCGACTACCCTATCTTTCGCACCGCCGGCGACTTCGACGGCACAGTGCTGTTGTCGTCCAGACGCGGGCTAGCCGCCGGCTATCGGCAAGAACAGCTTGGGCAGGTCTTGTTCGTGAATCTGCCGCTCGGATACCTGGCGTCGCGCACCGACGGCCTGCTGCTCCATTCGTTCCTGCATTTCTTTGGCGTGCGCATGCTGGGCCTGCCTTATCTGTCTCCCGTTCCCGATGGCGTGGGCGGACTGGTGTTCAATTGGCACGTGGACGCGCGCTCGTCGTTACGACCGCTGAAGGTTCTTGCGGATGAAGGAGTTTTCGATCGAGGCAAGTTTTCTATCCATATCACGGCTGGTCCGGACGTTGATGAGTTTGGCGATCACAAGGGACTCGACGTCGCCCATGATGCGGAAATCCAGAAGTGGATTCACTATTGGCTCGCGCGCGGAGACGAAATTGGCAGCCATGGCGGCTGGATCCACAACTATTTCGGCTATCACCTCAATGATTCGGATAACAATGAGAGCGAATTCGAACGCTACCTTGTGATGAACAAGGAAGCTCTGGAGCGCGTCTCCGGCACTCCCATCACCGAATACTCCGCCCCGGTGGGCAATCAACCGGAGTGGGTAACGCGCTGGCTCGAACGCAACGGCATCGTGGCCTACTATTTCACTGGCGACGCCGGCCTTGGACCGACGCGGGTCTATCGCAACGGTAAGCGTGACGGACCTGACATCTGGGGATTCCCCATTCTTCACATGGGCAAGGAGGCCAGCCTGGAAGAAATGGGCTTCGACGATGTGCCCATCGACGCAGTGCGTGAATGGCTGCTTGCCGTGACGGATTTTACAGCGCGCCAGCACGAAGCCCGCCTGATCTATGCGCATCCTTATGGAGCCGATCGCTTCTTCGGCACATTGCGGACATGGCTGGATAATGCCGACGCTCTGCAGACCGAAGGCCGCTTCCGCTGGTACACCATGACGGAACTCGCTGAGTTTCTGAATCAACGCGACTCGGTCCGGTGGACTCTGCTCCGAAGTTCTTCAGCCACATCACCAGGCAAGGTCACTTTGCGAGCTTCGCATCCCAAGACGCTTGCCCACCAAACCTGGGCTTTTCCCCAGGAGTATTACGGCGACGCGCGCCTGGTGGGAGGCAAGGCGACGATCCGAGTTCAGGATGGCATGATTTTCGTCGACGCTGGCGATAGCCGCCAGCTCAGCGTCGAGTTGACGTTGCGGCGCGATCTCGGACAGTCGAAGGTCGAACGCGCAGAGGCAAACTCAGGTTCCGTACCAGGAGGTTCCGTATCGGGAGGGTTCGTATCAGGGCATCGCTTCAGCGATACCACGAGTTCTCCAGGATCAGATGCCCCTTTAGGGGCTGACCGTCGAGATCAATCATCTTCTGAGCGATCCGAAATCATCGAGGCCAAACAATGAAGACGAAGAAAACCGTGGTCCTCAAAATGATCCTGAGAATCGGAATCCTTTTCTTCGCATGTTTGCTATCTTGTGCCATCGCCCGCGCGCAGACCAATTCCAACACCACAACAGCGCCGGGATCAAGCCTCCCCGGACTGGGTGTTCTTAATCTCGGCCTGGAGGGCCCCGGATTTGTCGAAGTTGGTTATGGTCACAGCGCGCTCAGCGGCGACAATTCCGATTGGAACGACGTCTACCTCCGAGGCAGCGTCTCTGGCGGCCGAAATGTTTTCAACGGTGAACTGAACCATGATGACCGCTTTGGGGACAGCGGCTGGTATGGCGGGCTGGGTTGGACCCGGACGCTCTCGGAAAACTGGTTCGCGCAGGTTTCGGCAGGCGCCAGCGTCGGCGGATTCTTCCTACCCCGATTTCGCACCGACGGTCTCATCAACCGCAAACTGCTCCGTCGCCGGCAGTTGGTAGTGACGGCGGGAGTGGGTTTTGATCAAAGCAAGACCGTTGACAACGACATAAGGGGCCAAGCAGGAGCCGCTTACTACTTTGAAAAATATCCGGTGGTCCTCCAGGGCGGGCTGACGTGGACTCACGCCAACCCGGGAGATATTCTGGCTCGCACCCAGTACATCGCCGCTACCCAGGGTCATGATAAAGAACACTTCTTTTCTCTGCGCTATGAGTGGGGCCGCGAAGGCTATGAGGTCATCGGGCCACCCACGGCACAGGCCCCGGCGTTCAATGTGGCATTAGATTTTCCCGAGCATACCGTCGCCGGTACCTGGCGGCAATGGATTGGGCCAAACTGGGGGCTGAACTTTAACGTCGAACAACATCAGGAACCCGCGTATCACCGCCTCGGAGGCACGGTCGGTGTATTCCTCGATTTCTAGTCTGCGAGGGCGAGGGGCCGGGGAAAACAAGCCCCTGCCGCCGACACTCGAAGCAATGCGCCACCGCGGCTGGCGTGGAGGTGTCATCACCTCCCACCGTGCCTTCGTTCGCCTGCGCCTTGGACCCCGACGAATCGCCGAAAGTGCAGCGCTCGCTCTGTTGGGGACGGCCTCATGGATTGCTGCCCTGCCTGCGGTTGGCCGGCTCTGGGGCCGCATCCTGATGTTCTGGGGAACCGCGCTCAATCTGAAAAGCAATGTCATTCTTGTCCCGCAGGGATGGGGCAGCCATATTCATTTCGCGCTGCCCTGCTTCGGCCTGGCTGCCGGACCGGCAACTGGCACCGCGTGGTGGATCACCACCGGGATCACCGTTCTCGCTTTTGGAGCGACCTTCCTGCTGGGGGAGGGAGCTCTACCTTGGATCTATCTGATTCGAGGTTTCTGTCTGCTCCAGGCGACGGCGCTCGGATATTTTGCGATCGCCTCCGCCCGCTTCCCCCATGACTTGCCCGGATACACCGTTAGCATGCTGGTATTCAGCTGCGTTCTAATCGGGCTCATCCCCGTACTGTATGGTTTCACTTTCTATCTTCTGAATTTCACTCTGGCACAAAAGCTCTTCCTCACTCTAGCCACGGTAGTCCACCTCGTTTTATTTGTGCCTCAGCAATATATGCTGCATGTGTATCTGCTTCACGGATCTGTCCTCTTTATGCCGGTCCTCTATTTTGTCTTCGGAC
>JBAVAA010000311.1:0-1765 GCA_049585515.1 Terriglobales bacterium
AATGAGAAGTCCGTCCCCAAGGAACCAAATTGGGAGCCGGGCTTGTCAGATGATCGAGTCAAGAAGATGACCGGGTCAATACGAGCAACTCAGCCCGCAGACCTGCCGGCGCTCGCCGAATTCCTGATCCGGATATACAAATTCGAGCCGTCGGATCATCATGCCGATCCACAATTCCTGGAGTGGAAGTATCTCCATCCAAGGGATGGTTGGGAAGGCAGCCGCAGCTATATTCTTGAGAAAGATGGGCAGGTCGTCGCGCATTGCGGGGTTTGTCCGGTAACTCTTCATCTGGGGAACGAAAATCCGGGGAACAAAATCACCGTGAATAGCGTGACGCTGACGGATTGGGCCGCTGACCCAGCGCTCCCAGGAGTCGGTATTATGTTGTACCGCAAACTGATGGCGACGGCGCCGGTTTCTTTCGTGATCGGAGGGGCGCCCGCTACCCGTTTGATGCTTCCTCGAATCGGGTTCCGGCATGTGGGAGAAGCTCTCACCTACGCTGCCTGGTTGCGCCCGTGGCGCGAATTTCAGATGCGTCCTCGCAACGAGAGATCGATTCTGCGTTTATTGCACGGAGTGACTCATCCTGCGCGGAGTTCCAGGCAAACTCATGCCGGATGGGACTTCGCTGCAGTCGATAAATTTGATGACTCGCTGATACCGCTATTGAACGATACCCAGCGTGCATGGACGTTTTGCAGGCGCACACCGGCGGATTTGAACTATGTGTTGCAGTGTCCCTGCCTCAAGATGCAGGGATTTCTGCTGCGGCGCAATGGCCATCTCATGGGCTATTTCATGCTTGGAAAAGGTAAGCCAGACTGGGAGGCACGGCTACTTGATCTCATGGTCAATTCGGCAGATGCGGACGACTGGAATGCAGCCTGCGCGGCCGTTACAAAGGCGGCCGTACTTGACCCGGAAGTCTGCCGAATTCGGGCCCTCGCCACCTTTCCGATTCTGAGCCATGCGCTGGCTTCGAACGGCTACTGGCGCCAATATAAAGAACCGATCATGATTTACGACCCCGCCAATCTCTCGGATCAGGCGTTACCAGTGAGTTTCCAGCTCATCGACGGGGATGCTGGTTATTGACCCGCACCACGAAACACGAGAAGCTCACGCGCGGCGTAGGGACAGCCGCCCTCGGCTGTCCAGCCTGCGAAACGCTGCGGTACAATTCTGCGGACGCTTCCGAAAGGCATCTTGAGATTCGTCAGTGCTGCCCTGAAGCACATCGTCTTTCCCACCCTGTCAAAAAGCGGGTTTCTTCGCTACATGGCCGGCGCTGGTCCCGCGGTCGTGACTTACCATGGCGTGTTCCCTGCCGGCTACATAGCAAGGAATCCCGCTTTGGATGGGAACCTGGTGAGCGCCGATTCGCTGCGCCGGCAACTTCAGCTTCTGCGGACACGCTACCACGTGATTTCCCCCGAGGATTTCCTGCGTTGGCTGGAAGGCGAGGTGTCACTTCCAGCGCATTCGATCCTGCTGACCTGCGACGATGCGCTGCGGAACACGCTCACGCAAATGGTTCCCATACTTCATGAACTCGGCCTGTCCTGCCTCTTCTTCGCAACAGGGGCATCGGCCGATGAGACGCCGTCTCCACAGATGCTCTGGTACGAGGAACTCTACCTGATGTTGTTGGACGCACCCGAGCCCAGCACTCTTAGCCTTCCCGAGGCGGATATCAACATTGGCCCGAGCATGGCCGCCGAAAGACACTCGTGCTGGTGGAACCTTGTCCAACAGCTTT
>JBAVAA010000312.1:0-3131 GCA_049585515.1 Terriglobales bacterium
AGAAACTGCGCAACTTCCGCTTCCGCCTGACCAGCACGCAATTCCCCGCCGGCGCGACCCCGCAGATGAAGCAATTGGCGGATGAAACCATAGCGAAAATGAAAGCCGCCCTCGACGACGATCTGAATACCGCCGAAGCGCAAGCCGCCATGTTCGACATGCTGCGCAAAGCCAACACCGCGCTCGATGCCGCCGAACTTGGTCAGGATGACGTGAAACCTCTGCTCGGAGCGCTGGAAAAGTTCGACGAAATCTTCGGCGTGTTGAAAGACGACGATCAGCCCAAGATGAAAGCCATCCTCGACTGGGCCAGAGCCGAAGGCGGGGAAAAAGCAAAAGAAATCAGTCCCGAGTTACTGGAGATCGCCGGCTCCGCCCAACTATCCGACGAACAAGTCAATCAGAAACTAGCCGAAATGGAAGCCGCCAGAAAAGCGCGGAATTTCAAAGCCTCCGACGCCCTGCGATCCGAACTGACCGCCGCCGGTATCATGGTGGAAAACACAAAAGAGGGCGTACGCTGGCGAAGAAAGTAGCGTCGGCTTTCTCGCAAATAATGTCATCCTGAGCGCAGCATGGCATGCGCGAAGCGCAGGCCGTGCATAGTCGAAGGACCCCTACTCTCTTAACTCTTCCACCACAGTTGCAAGGCATTCTCCCCGAACTGTGTCTGCCGGGCTTAGAACCTCGAGATTACAATATCCAAAGCACAGAATGCTCACCCTAAACGAATATCTACGCGAGGCTGAAGTCGCCCACGGCCATCTCTGCGCTGGCCAGGTTCTGGGCGTCCGCCTCGCCATGTTGGGACTCCAGATGCTGGGCATAGAAGACCCGCGTGGCAAAAAAGAAGATCGCAAACGCCTGGTCACCTTCGTAGAAATCGACCGTTGCGCCACCGACGCTATAGCCGTAGTCACCGGATGCCGTCTGGGAAAGCGTGCCCTGAAATTTCGCGACTGGGGAAAAATGGCCGCAACCTTCGTCGATCTCAGCTTTTGTCATCCTGAGGGAGCGCGTGGGAGCGCAGCGACTGAGCGCGAGTCGAAGGACCCCTACGCTCTCCACGTTGCAGATTCCGGCCACCGGTATAAAGCCATCCGCATAGCCGCCAAAGAATCGTCCAAAAAGCTGGCCCGCGAAATGCATCCCGAAATCGAAAGCAAGAACCAGCAGCAGATGCTGGCCTACCGCGAGATGGCGGAAGACGACCTGTTCACTAAGCAGTGGGTAAAGGTCGAACTCCCCGAAGAAGAGTTCCCCGGATACAAAGGCGAGCGCATAGTCTGCGCCGAATGTGGCGAAGGCATCAACTTCCGCCGCGAAGTGGAGCGCCACGGACGAGTGCTATGCAGGTCCTGCTCGGGCGAAAGGTATTACGAAACGCTGTAAGCTGAGCGGATCGCCAAATAATATCGCGGTCATCCCGGTAGGAAGCGCTCTTTCAGAATTCGCTCCACATCCCGACGGCCGTGAAGAATGGACACCACTTGCAGAGGCTTTGTCGCTGGCCGGTAGACGATAAGGTACGAATAGACCGGGAAGAACTTCACCGCCTCGTCGGTCAAATTCTTATTCCAGTGCCCCGCTCCCGGCGATCTCGCCAGGAAAACGATCCTCTCGCGGATGACGGATTCAATGCGATCCGCGATTGCAACACTGCTCTGCTTCTTGATGTAACGCCAGACTTGGACAAGATCGAGAGCGGCCGCCGGCGCGAGGACGTAGCGCACGCTCATTCAGGCTTGGATTTCAGTTCCGCCAGGTAAGCGTCGAGCCGGTCCTCGGGAATTCCCTCGCCCCGGTCAAGTTGCTCGATTCCGCGCCGAATTTTTGCATTGTTCGCCTCGCGGTTTTCGAGGAGCCAGCGATCCTGTTCCTCCTGAGTCTCAAGCAAACGAAACAAGACTTCCTCGACGCTGCCGGAACCGGTCGCCTTTATTTGTTTCTCGATTCTGGCCTGGAGGCCTCGGTCGCGAATTTCGATGTTCATTCCTGGCTCCTGGCCAACGTCTCTGGCCTTTCTTGTATCCTAGCCGACAGGCTAGGAATGTCAACGGCCCGAAAGGGAGACATGATTGAAAAATCCGAATCCCGACGGATCAGGGTCGCAATCCGGCATGTTCTGATGGACGTCTGGGATCCAATTGGAGTTAAAGGCGAGCCGAACGCCCAAGATGAATATGACAGCTATTTGGGAGGCGTGTACCAGTTGTTGATAAGCGAGGCTTCCGATGAACGCGTCGAGGATCATCTCTGGAGAATAGTTACTGAACGGATAGAACTTCCTGCCAAGAAATCCGACATGGCAGATACGGTGAAAGCCCTCCGAAAGATTCCGCTACCTTCACAGTAGGCGCTCCGCTACGCGGGCCTTATCGATTGTTCATACGCATGCGCCACCCGCAGCAGCGTAGCCTCATCAAAGTGCCGGGCAAACAACTGCAGCCCAATCGGCAGCTTCTCATGATTCTCACCGCAAGGAACTGAGATTCCGGGAATGCCCGCGAGGTTAGCAGTTACCGTGTAGATATCGGCGAGATACATGGCCAGCGGATCATTCACCTTCTCGCCCAACTTGAAAGCAGGTGTCGGCGCCGTCGGCGCAGCGATCACATCCACTTTCTTGAAAGCCTCATCAAAGTCGCGAGTAAGCAACGTCCGGACTTTCTGCGCCTTCAGATAGTAAGCGTCATAGTAACCAGCGCTGAGCGCATAAGTGCCGAGCATGATGCGGCGCTTCACTTCCATGCCGAATCCGCCGTCACGGGTCAGCCGGTACATTTCGGAAAGCGTATTCGACTTGGCTCGAAAGCCGTAGCGCACGCCGTCATAGCGCGCCAGATTCGCCGAAGCCTCCGCTGTGGCCGCAATGTAATACGCGGGAATCGCGTACTCAGTGTGCGGCAAGCTAACCGGCACAACCTCGCATCCCAGTTCAGCCAGCTTCTGGATCGCCGCCTCAACCGCCGCGCGCACCTCGGGATCGAGTCCCGATCCGAAATATTCTTTGGCCACGCCGACTTTCAACGCCTCACCCGAACCCTTAACCGGCTTCTCAAGTTCCGCCACATAGTCAGGCACAGGCACATCGGCGGAAGTCGCATCCATGGGATCGCGTCCCGCAATCG
>JBAVAA010000313.1:0-7090 GCA_049585515.1 Terriglobales bacterium
CATGAGAACCTTCGGCGAGCACGCGGCCAAAGGGATCGCAGAAGAACGACCCTCCCCAGAATTCGAGACCTTTTCCGGGTACGGAACTTCCGCGGATGTCGCCAGTCTCAAAGCCGACGCGATTCACCACGCCAACATAAACGCCGTTCGCAATCGCATGCGCTCGCTGGATGGTGCGCCAGGCATCGTATTGGCCCGCGCCGAATTCGGCTTTCTCTGCGGGATGCCATCCGATCGCCGTCGGGTAAAAAAGAACGCTCGCCCCCTGCAACGCCGTGAGCCGCGCGCCTTCGGGATACCACTGGTCCCAGCAGACCAGCGTGCCGAGTCTTCCAGCAGAAGTATCGAAAGCCTTGAAGCCAAGATCTCCGGGAGTGAAATAAAACTTCTCGTAATAGAGAGGGTCGTCGGGAATATGCATCTTGCGGTAGATGCCGATGGGAGCGCCATCCGAATTGCCGTCTCGGTCGAAGATCGCGGCCGTGTTGTGATAAACGCCGGGTGCGCGCTTTTCGAAGAGCGAGGCGATCAGCACGACTTTATTCTGCCGCGCAACGGCGGCGAGCTTTTTCGTGGTTGCCCCAGGGATTGGCTCGGCCAGATCGAACAGAGCGGCATCTTCACGCTGGCAGAAATATTGCGTCTGGAAAAGTTCGGGCAGGCAAACGACGTCGGCCCCTCTTCGAGCCGCTTCCGCAACGCGCTCGAGCGCCTTGGCCAGATTGTCTGCAGGTTCGGGACCGCATGACATCTGGATCAGAGCGACGGTGAACTTGTCTCGCACTTGCTCTGCCATTTTCGAATAGCTGCGGAGACGCGGCAAGCCAGGTCTCCACGGATGTGTGATTGGGCTCTAGAATACCAAAGTGCTTGATCCATGAGTGATTGTTACAACAATGTGAAAGCCCGTTCCCGCATTTCCTTCACTTCTAGTAAATTGTTTCTTCGGCGAAAATCTGTTGATTCTGGAGGTTCATCCTTGAAGCGGAAAAGCACCGCAAAGCGCGGCGATCACGGCGGGAAGCATCAGCAGGAAAGGCATCAACAGAAGAATCAAGAGGGCGCGGGCATCGACCGCAAGCTGCACGATCCAGTAGCGGACCGACTGATTCCGTTGGAGCCGCTGGACCTGGCCAAAATTAGTTCGATTGACGACCTGGTGCGCGCGATGTCAAAGACGGCGTTTACGGGCCGCCAACTAGGCGAAGCTGCCGATGTGCTGGAGGCCATGGCACGCGACCAGGAGTGCTTTGTCGTCATGACGCTTGCGGGCGCGATGACCGTGGCCAAGCAGGGTCTGGTGATTTCCGAGTTGATCGACCGTGGCATCGTGAATGCGATCGTTTCTACCGGCGCGCTGATGGCGCATGGACTGGTCGAAGCAACCGGGCGCGCTCATTTCCGCCACAATCCCGAGCTCAGCGACGAGGAACTTTACGAAGCAGGATACAACCGCGTCTACGACACACTCGAACCCGAGCAGAACCTTGACGACGTGGAGCGCGTGATGCACGCGGTATTCAGCGCCTGGGATGCGGACGAAGTGATGTGTTCGTACAAGTTGAACCGCGCCATCGGAGAGCATCTGTCGAAGCGAGAGAAAGGTCGTTCTAGGGAAAGAGGCATTCTGAAATCCGCCTACGAAAAAAATGTCCCGGTATTCGTGCCTGCATTCTCCGATTCCGAACTCGGCCTCGATTATGCGCTGACCAATCGTGAGCGCGACAAGAAAGGGAAGCCGCGCTTCCGCTTCGATCCCTTTGAAGATCTGGAGTACTTCGCCGCCACCTTGCTGAGTCAGAAGCGGCTGGGAATTTTCACCATCGGCGGAGGTGTTCCGCGCAACTGGTCGCAGCAGTTTGGCCCCTTCATCGAATTGCGCCACCGCCGGGGCGGGGAAGATCTGCCGCTGAAGCGCTACCATTATGGATTGCGCATTTGCCCGGAGCCAGTGTATTGGGGCGGGCTTTCGGGCAGTCCCTATAGCGAGGCCGTCTCCTGGGGCAAGTTTGTGCCTCCGGCGGAAGGCGGGAAGTTTGGTGAAGTTTTTGTGGACGCCACGATAGGCCTGCCGCTGATCGTGGCGGCGGCGTTGGAGCGGCTGAAGAAAAAGCCAGCGGGGAAAAAGACAGTTAGCCAAATTGCAAAGTAGAGACGCGGCTTGCCGCGTCTTTGTCCGCTGAAAGCGTCTGCCCAGCGCGCGAATCACGACTAATCGGGTCGTTCGCGTTCGAGAATGGACTTCAGATCCCGTTTTCCGTGCAGAATGCGAATGACATGGATGGTGTTGCTATCGAGAAGGTAGTAAATCCGGATGACTTCAAAGCCAGCGACCGGCCACGAACGTAAATTCTGAACGGCCAACGTAGTCGACTGATAGAGCGGACCGACCAAAGGGTGCTCGCGCAATGACTCTATTGTGTGCCGGATAGCGTCCAAGAAACGATCTGCCACCTCTGGTAGATTCTGATCGATGAGATAGTACCGAAACTGACGGACAACGTCGTCGCTGGCGCTTTGCCGATAACGAACCTTCACGGACGCGAACCGGTTCTCCGCTCAGCGCGCAAAGTATCCGTCTGTTTGTTCACGAAACGCCAGAACTCGGTTTCGGCGAGTTCCTTTGACGCCAGTCCTTCCGAAAGCAGAGCATCAAGTTCAGCGGGTGTTCCCGAAAAGCTTGGGAGAGTACGCTGTTCGACGGCGGCCAAGGCAGCCTCCACGACTTCCCCAATCGAGGCATAGGCGCCGCGACGCATCAGAGTATGGAGCCGACGCTCTTGTTCCGGTGTGAGATCAATTGTCATGGCAATGCTCTCCCTCTCGTGGGTCCCATCCTCATAGGCTTAGGGTAAGAGAAAATTTAGTCGGGAGCAATCGGAAACATTGGTCAGCCAGTAGAAATCTTGTCCCGCGCTGATAGCGACCAGACCCGTCTCAATCAAAAATCAGAACAGCCGACGCAATCACGGTGGTCCACAACCCGCGCTTATCTCCCACCGCCGATTGCGTCACGTTAGCCGTCCGCACGATCTTATTCGAAATCCGATAAATCTCTTTTTTCTCGTCCCACGATCGGTCGGAATCGAATTCCACGTTGAGAGTAGTGGCCAGCATTTCGGCGGCCAGTTCTTCGGCGTAGTCTCCCGCCGCGTCTTCGGTCTCACCGAACGAGTGGTGCTCGCTGAGGTATCCGTAAGTGTTGCGATCGGCAGGAATGGCGACGCCGATCGAAGATGCCAGCAGTCGATGCGGTTCGTGCGTGGAGTTTTCGGCCACGACTGAAAACACCACTTCGCCGGGAGACAAATACGTAAGTCCCTGCGAGCGCGGGATCAGCTTGCAGTTCGGTGGAAAGATGGAAGAGACACGTACCAGGTTTTGCGCCGCGATTCCGGCGTCGCGCAAGGCGAGTTCGAACGAGGTGAGCCTCTCTTTGTGTTTCCCCACACCTTTGGTGAAGAAGATTTTCTTGGGGACCATGTCCTTGCCCAATTCAGTTGCCTCCAGGAAATCTTGCGTTGATTCTTGGCCTGAGGGGCAAATCTAACACAGCGATTTGTGAAGATTGTATGAAAAAAAAAGGAATGTCCCACTTCGTCCAACAGCCACTCGCCTGGCCAGCGGGGTGGCGCCACTGACAGCCCTCAGTCTGGGCGTTACGAGACTGACGTTTCGCGCCGCAAGAGACGCTTTCGCCGCGATCAAGCCGCGTGACTTTGGGCTCTGCCCGCCGCCAGCGTTATGACTGTCGGCTTCACCAAATCACGGAAGTCGGCAAATTTCATGCGCACCAATTCACGGTGCGAACCCGCATTGAAGGCGATTTCCTTGTCCTCGGCCAGAGATTGGTCCACGAAAACATCCATGCCGTAGAGATTGCCGAAAGGCGGCATCGATCCGGTTTCGCAATCAGGAAAGCGATCGCGAAACTCATACTCGTTGGCCAGTTCCACCGATCCGGCCCATAGATACTTCTTAAGCCGGTACAAGTCAACCCGGGCCGAGGCTGGCACCACTGCCATGGCTAGGCGTCCATCCACCATCACCATCACGGTTTTTGCCAGTTCTTTTCCGGGCGTGTGAGTAAGAGCGGCAATCCCCTGGGCGGTGTAGGCCACCGAATGCGAGATCACCAGATATTGAATGCGGTTTCGATCCAGGAATTCCCGAAGCATGGAAAGAGGCATAGAAACCTCCAGTCCGAACCGCGAGAGCCGGTAAGCTTCTTTAGGGCCGACGCAGGTTCAGCGGGTCCGGCGCCACTTTAATTATGCGCTCGTCCGAGGCTGAGGAGTTAATGAAATTTTAGGTAGGGAGGGATTGAACCAAAATGAGGAAAATTCGAAGCAAGAACTGGAAATGGATAGTGAACCATGTTCAATTTTGGCCGCGCGCCGCTGGAAAGTTACGATATCGAGACCAAGCCGTCGGCGGCCTTTTTCCGATCCTTTACGCAGCTTCTTTTGTCACCAGCGAGTGCGCAACCTCTCTTGTCTGCGACCCGACGATCTTCATTTCGTGCCAGTCGTAGCGGAATTCTTGGCCGCAGTCCAAGCACGCGACGTAAGTGCCCGCACGTTGACCAGTCTGCGTGCGGCGTGAACCGGCGCGCACCGTGATGGGAAAACTGTATCGTGAATGGCGACAGCCAAACATGGCGTCAATCAGCTTAGAAAGCATGGTTAACCTCCACAGTTTTACAGTAAAACCGACCCAATCGTTTCTTCCTAAGGTTTGAAATAGGTCCCACTACTTAGATTCCAGTATCTACGAAAAGGTTCGCGCCTAGTAATAACGCGCTGGATACCTCGATAGGAGCCACGAAATGAAGCACTTGGCAGTCAAGGCGGCGGAATAAAAGAGCAGGGGAGTAAATCTAGCTTACGGGACAGCCGATAATGGGGATGTTCGGGCTCAACGCCCCGGCGGTTCTGCTTTCTTGTGAGCCGTGCACTTGCTCATAATGGCCGACCGGAGCCGCGTGCGCAGGTCTTCTGGCAATTCGTAAAGCTCCGAATCGCGGTAGATTTCAATGGTCTTGCGCGTGGTATCGCAGACGACGTAACAGTTGTGGCACCACGCCAAATGATCGTCAAGCTCGGATTTGGTCCGGGCGTCCAGCGCGCCGTCGAGGTAGTTGGTTAGTTCGTTGAGAAATTCAGAACACTTCACTGGTCGCCATCTCCACTGCCTTTTTTCTGAAAGAAGCGATTGAGTCGCTCGCGCAATTGCAATCGCGCCCGCAGCAACCGCGACTTCACCGCCGGGATACTTAACTCCAGCGCGTCAGCCGTCTCCTCAGTGGAGAGGCCTTCTACGTCGCGAAGCACAAACACCGTCCGGAATCCCGCGGGCAATCCCTGAATGGTGCGCGTCAGAATATCCCGCAACTCCGCCTGGTTGTACATCTGTTCGGGATTGGGGCTCCAATCCGCAACCTCACGGGGCAGCGAGTCATCCTCGGTTTTTACTTCCTCGTCCAGAGAAACCGTACGTTCCGGCTTTCTCCGGCGCAACTTCATCAGCGCTTCGTTGACCGCGATCCGCACCAGCCAGGTATAAAACTTGGACTGTTCCTGGAACTTTTCCAGGTTGCTATACGCCTTGAGGAACGCTTCCTGCACGACATCTTCAGCGTCCTCGCGATTCTGCGTAATGTGCTGCGCAATGCGGAAAACATTGCGATCGTAGCGCCGTACCAATTCTTCAAACGCTTGATCGTCGCCGCGCTTGGCACGCCGGACCAGCTGCATTTCTTCGCTGACCGGTTGCTCTATGTTGGGTTGGATGGTGCTCATTCGTAACTTGATGCAGATTTTTCCGAGATCTGGAACCTGCCCGGTGTCTATTGTACTTCCTGGCGGCTTTTTGCGTCCGGCGCTTGAGGGAAAGGATCCAGCGGAAAGACTTCCGATCCCCTCCGCGGTTTGTAGCGATTCGTCAAACCCGCCGTTTAACCCGCTATTCAATTCGAAATATCCAGGCGGTAGTCCCTGTTACACAAAATCTTGCTTCGCCGTATTCTGGCGCCTCGAAGAGAACCTTCCCTGCTCCTGACCAATGCTTCATCCCCGGTAGGGCAGGTACCAAGGTGTGCTGGGGCAGCCTGCAAGTGGCCATATAATCAGAGTTTAGACGGTAACATCCTTCGCCCCCCAGCGATTCTAACTTCGGAGTTCACATGCAGATGAAGGAGCGCGGCTGGATCGAACCGGTTGTGGAACGAGTGGTGGGCCAGGTCTTGGATTCCCACGCAACCCAACTACGAACTGAGATTGTTCGGAGGGTGATGGAAGAAATCGCCGCCGAACCAGGCAGCCAAGGTTCGGGTCCGGTTTGCAATCCGGCGGACCTGGCGCGCGCGGTTAGCGAAATCCAGTTGGGTTCGTCGCAACGGGAAATTTTGCGCGCATTGCTCGACACCAGCGCGCGCTACGCGTCCCGCGTGGCCCTTTTCGTGGTTAAGGGCGGTCGCGCCACCGGATGGCAGGCTCGCGGTTTCCCGTATAACGAGGCAGTGAAGGACTTCTCGCTCGACGAAAACGCACCCGCGGTTGTCCGCGCGATGGACGACAGCGCCATCGGCGACCACATGCCAGCCAGTGCGTCGGCCAGCGATCTCGATCCGTGTTTCCTGGAGGAATTCGGAACGCCCGCCAGCGGCCAATGCACGATCGTTCCTTTGCTTTTGAAAGACAAAGTTGCCGCCCTGGTATATGCCGATAGCGGAACCGGCGCCGAAGGCTGCGTCGATGCCGGTGCGCTGGAGTTGCTCGTGCTGTCGGCAAGCGCATGGCTCGAGGTGAACTCGCTCCGCAAGCAATCCCAAAAGGAAACGGCGCACACCAGTCACCATGCTGTTCCGGCGGCCGAGATGCCGTGGTCTGAAGCGCCCCAGTACACAGCGCCGGCCCAAAACGAGGCCTTCGCCATGCCTGAGCACGACAATGCCATGGCGGCAGCGGCCTCAGCCGGAGATTTCTCGACGCCGGTCTCGAGCATCGCCGAGGACGTTTCGGCGATGGTAGCCGATACCGAGGTTGAAAACTCCGAGCTTCAAGAGGTTGAGAACTCCCCGCTTCAATAT
>JBAVAA010000314.1:0-2329 GCA_049585515.1 Terriglobales bacterium
GCAAATCCCTTGGCCTCGGTCCGCTGCCGCAATTGGTCCAGATGCGGCCAGGGCTTTTCCGGATTGATAAAATCGGGCGTCAACGGCGAGACTCCGCCCCAATCATTAATGCCGGCGTCAAGGAGATCGGCATAATGCGGGTCGGAGAGATTCGGCGGCGCCTGAATATTCATCTTCGGCATCAGCAGGCGCGACACGGCCAGCGTGCGCAGCATGTCCTCGCGTCCGGGTTCGGGCCAGTGCGCCATCGGCGTTCCACTCTTGGCGCGGAAGTTCTGCACGATCACTTCCTGAATGTGCCCATACCGCTCGTGCAAGGCGCGGATCGCGATGAGTGCGTCCACGCGTTCTTCAAGCGTCTCGCCAATTCCAATCAGGATTCCGGTGGTGAAAGGAATGTTCTGCCGACCTGCATCTTCGATCACACGCAGGCGCTTTGCCGGGTCTTTGTCGGGAGCATTGTCATGAGCGGCGCCTTTCGCGAGCAGCCGCGAACTTGTCGTCTCCAGCATGAGGCCTATGCTGGGAGCCACGCGGGACAGCCGCTCCAGCCATTCCGCGCTCATCAACCCGGGATTCGGATGCGGCAGTAAACTCGATTCCCGCAGCACCTTCTCGCACATCGCCTCCAGATAATGAAGCGTGGATTTATATCCGAGGTGCCGCAGCGTGTCGCGCATCTGGGGAAAGAGTAGCTCGGGTTTATCTCCCAAACTGAACAATGCCTCGGTGCATCCCATGCGTTCGCCCGCGCGCACTACTTCCATCACCTCGTCTGGCGTCATGGTGTGCGCTCCGGGCTCGCCGGGATCGCGCCGGAAGGTGCAATAGCCGCAGTAATCGCGGCAGAGATTCGTCAGGGGAAGAAATACTTTGCGCGAATAGGTGATGAATCCAGGTTTGAATTTTGCGCGGGCAGTCTGCGCCGCCAAGAGCAAGGCGGGCACCATGTCGTCAGGCGCTTGCAGCAACTGACACGCCGCTTCACGAGAGATCGGCTGCGCGTCTTCCGCCAACTCCGCTGCGAATACCGCATCTGGTGAAAAGGTGGCCATTCGTTGCTACTTCGAGATTCCTGCCATCGAAATCCAAATCCAACCCGAGGAACGATGATACCGGCAAATCATGCTGGCAAAGATCATAGCGGACACGGCGAATCCTTGTCCCTGCGTGGCAGACTCTATGATCTGTGGTAGCGTTTTCCGCATGAGCCTTAGCGCTGACGATTTCCGCAAGGCCATGGGATGTTTCGCGACCGGCGTCACGGTTATCACTGTGGACCAGGACGGCGAAGTCCACGGCATGACGGCGAATGCTTTCACCTCTGTTTCGCTCGATCCGGTGCTGGTGCTGGTTTGCGTGGACCATCGGGCGCGGACGCATGCTCATCTGCATGCCCGAAAGCGATTTGGGGTGAATGTCCTGCGCGACGATCAACAGTCCATCTCGGAATACTACTCGCGCTCGGCGGAGACGCATCAGCATCCCGAAGCTGCGGGCGCAAGATTCGATCACACCGCGCATGGCACTCCTGTGCTGCAAGGAGCTTTGGCCTATCTTGAGTGCCGCTTGCACTCGACGCAAGCTGTTGGCGACCATACCATCTTCATCGCGGAAGTCGAAGAGGTCGTGGTGCGGGAAGGAGAACCGTTGTTATATTTTCGCAGCCAGTACAGATAGGTCAGAGGTATCTAACCTTACTTCCCCATTACCAGCTTCGCAATCGTCGCCAGCTGCATGTTGGACGTGCCTTCGTAGATTTTTCCGATCTTCGCATCGCGCCAATATTTTTCCACCGGATAATCTTTCGTAAAGCCGTATCCGCCGTAGATTTCGATGGCCAGCGACGTCACGCGCTCGGCAACCTGCGACGCGAACAGCTTGGTCATCGCTGCTTCTTTCACGAAATTTGCGCCAGCGTCTTTCATGCGGGCTGCGTTATAAACCATCAGACGCGCGGCTTCGATCTCGGTAGCCATCTGGGCGATCTGGAACTGGATCCCCTGAAATTCTGCAATCGGTTTGCCGAATTGGGTGCGCTCCTGCGCATATTTCGCGGCGTATTCCCATGCGCCGCGAGCTACTCCCAACATCTGCGCGCCGATTCCTATGCGGCCTTCGTTGAGCGTTTCGATGGCAATTTTGTATCCTTTGCCAACTTCGCCGAGCACATTTTCCCTGGGCACGCGGCAGTCTTCCAGAAGCAGTTCGCTGGTTGAAGACGCGCGGATGCCGAGCTTGTCTTCTTTCTTGCCGACGGTAAACCCTGTAAAATTCTTTTCGATCAGAAACGCCGTGATCCCCTTGTATCCCTTCGACGCATCGACGG
>JBAVAA010000315.1:0-2282 GCA_049585515.1 Terriglobales bacterium
GGATTGCGCGCAATGTGTCATCGCAGAAGCCGAACGGTGCGAGAGTCATTGTCGGGCGCGATCCGCGTTTTCTGGGCGAATCTTTCTGCGCTATGGCCGCCGGCATTTTAAGCAGCCATGGCATCACGCCTCTGTTGATCGCGGAGCCCGCGCCCACACCGGCTATTTCCTATGCCGTGATCCAGTCGAAGGCCGACGGCGCAGTCAACTTCACGGCCTCGCACAATCCGCCGGAATACAACGGCATCAAGTTTTCGACGCCGGATGGCGCGCCGGCGCTGCCCGAGGTCACGAGCGCCATTGAATCGGAGATCAGGGCCTTTGATGCGAACCCGCCGGCGTCGGAAGAGACCAAAGCGTCGTCCCAATCCCAATTCCAAGCTCAATCGATCGACCCGCGGCGCATGTATCTCTCGCGTTTGCGGGAGATCGTCGATCTCGATGTCATCAAGAAAGCCGGTATCAAGATTGCATTCGATCCCATGTGGGGAGCGGCGAGGGGCTATTCAGATGCGCTTTTGCGCGAAGCGGGGATAACCGTGGGAACGGTTCACGACACGCGGGATGTGCTCTTTGGCGGCCATGCGCCTGAACCCGACGATCATCTGCTCGAAGATCTGCGTGGCCAGATGCGCGCCATCGGCGCGGCGATTGGCATTGCGACCGATGGCGATGCCGATCGCTTCGGGATTGTCGATGGCGATGGCACCTTTATGCAGCCCAACTACATTATTGCTCTGCTGTTTGATTACCTGGTCGAAAGCCGCGGCTGGAAGAACGGGGTGGGCAAATCCGTTGCGACCACGAACCTGATTAATGCGCTTGCGGAAAAGCACAAGATCGAGCTGCACGAGACGCCTGTCGGCTTCAAATACATTGGCGAACTGATTAAGCAGGACAAAATCCTCATCGGTGGGGAAGAGAGCGCCGGTCTCTCGATCCGAAAGCACGTGCCGGAAAAAGACGGCGTGCTTGCCGGGTTATTGTGTTGCGAAATGGTGGCTCGCCGCGGAGCGTCGCTTGGCAAACAACTTAGCGACCTATTTGCCAAAGTTGGTTCCTTCTACCCGCTGCGCGAGAACTTCCGCTTGACGCCGGAAGTGAAACAGAAGTTTACTGAGAAGTTACGAGGCGATCCGCGCGAGTTTCATGGCTCGCAAGTTGCTCAGGTGGTAAGGACGGACGGGCTCAAGCTCGTACTCGCCGACGGATCGTGGGTATGCTACCGGCTCTCGGGCACGGAACCGGTGGTGCGTGTTTATAGCGAAGCGCGCAGCCGGGAAGACCTCGCAAAATTGAGTGTGGCAGCAAAAGCATGGATCTTCGATTAGGGACGCCATCTCGAGTGAGAATTCTCCCACATCCGGAGAAGGGCTTTCGTGCGGTCTTTTCTCAAGCCGTTTTTTCTCAGGCCAGGGAGCAGGCGCCGAAAGCGGAGGCTACGGCGGTGCGTTGGATCGAACCTTGGATCGAACGCACGCGTCCGCTCTGGTCATGGCTTGCGCTGGAATGGCGCCGTCTGGGAACGATGGCTGCCGTCGTTCTCATCGTTGGAATACTGTTGCATGCCATGTTCGGAGCGAACGGCATGGTGATTTACCGGCAGAAGCGTGCCGAGATGCAGGCCCTGCGGGGTGAAGTTGAGCGCCTGCGTCAGGAAAACAGCCTGTACGTCGATCAGATCCGATCGCTCAAATCCGACCCGGCCGCCATCGAAAAGGAAGCGCGAGAGCAGCTGCACTACACACGGCCCGGGGAAGTCGTGCTTGTGACTCCCGCCCCTCCGCAAACACCAGCTACCGGCCGCGCACGGAAAACGCGGTAAATTGCGACGCCGATGTTCCCAATGCGGCCGGCGCGGCTTTCGAAAGTGGATAGTCTTCTCAGTTGCCCTTTTTCACCAGGGAGTCGCAGAGAAACTCGTGCCCTTCCCGTCCGTTGAGAAACCAGGGTTCAGCAGTAAGAGCTGTTTCTTCGCCAACAAGCCATGATTAATCCGCTCGCATGATGAAAATCCTTGCACATTGACGCGAATGGCGATTGGAGATATGCTGCGAAGCATTTTCTGGGAGAGGATATTCCAGCAAGATACAGAGGTCCTTTATCTCAGGCCACCGCCCTTCCTGTGTTCCGAAAATCAGTTAGATGGAAAGGAAAAAATCTGTGAAAGTTTTGAAGACGCCTCTTCTCGTGATGTTGTTGGCGCTGGGAATGTTTTCGGGCGCCATCGCTCAAAAAACTGCGGCCGAGGAAACTGCCGCGCATGTCGCGTTGCCCTATCC
>JBAVAA010000316.1:0-1867 GCA_049585515.1 Terriglobales bacterium
CCAGCGTCACCATCCCGATCTTCAATGGATTCGAGTACAGCGCCCGCGCCAGAGAAGCGGACCTGCGCGCCAACGCGGCTCAGGAGCAAGTGCGCAATCAGCGCGCCAACATCGCACGCGACGTGCGCTCGGCGGTGCTCAACGCGCAAACCGCATTCCAGCGCATCGGCGTGACCCAGGAACTCCTCAATCAGGCCAACAATGCGATGGAGTTGGCGCAGGCCCGTTACAAGGTGGGCTTGAGCGGCATCGTCGACCTGACTCAGGCACAATTGGTGCAAACCGAAGCCGAGATCGGCCTCGCCAGCGCCCGCTATCAGTACCAGACAGCGCTCGCCGTCGTGCGCTACCAGACCGGCCAATGAACTCCTGGTCTGGCAAAAAAGAAATGCCCGGTCTCTCCAATGAGGCCGGGGCATTTCACGCTGAATTGGGTGCGGATCCTAAGAATGAGGCCCATCATCGTGGTCGTGGTGCTCTTCTCGCATGTGGTGCATCGCGCGGCTATATCCTTCCTTGAAAGCGGTGCGATAGTCGTCGCGTAAGTTACGCTCCACGCGGGGATGGCGGTACATCTCGTGATCGTCCGCGTCCTTGTGCCGGTGGTTCTCAAAGTCGCCCCGGGCAGCCTCGACGCCATCGTGGAAACCCTGGCGTTGTACTTCGCGATATTCCGATGGCGGCTCATCCCACCGGCCCTGTCCTTCCTGATAGCCCGCGGCTGGCGAGCCCACCGGTGCCGCGTAAGCCCGCGCTGCCAGCCCGCCGGATGTTGTTCCCAGCGAAAGTGCCAGGGCGGAAACTGCAAACCATGTTTTCTTCATCGATCAAAACCTCCTTGCGTTCCAGACCCTAAAGATGTGCCGTTCCACCGTGGTGTTGCTTATAGAACGCTCTAAGCTTCCATCCAAAATGACCTGCCAGTCGCCAAGCCTTTGATTTCGCCCGGCTTGGGCCGGTTATTAAAATTGGTCAGTTAGGATGGCCTTATGGTGCCTCTCATCGAAGTTCACGATCTGCGCATTCGCTTCGGCGCCGCAGAAGCCGTGCGGGGAACTGACTTTCATCTCGATGACGGGGAAGTGCTCGGCCTGGTGGGCGAGTCGGGCTCCGGCAAAAGCGCAACGGCCCTCGCCATTCTCGGCTTGCTCGGACCGGCAGCAACGGTGACGGGGCAGATCCTCTGGAGTAAATCAGCCAGCCCTGCGACGAACGGGATCCCCGCAGCGAGTCTTCCCGTAAACCTGCTTGAGCAGCCCGCCGCCGCATGGCGCCAGTTGCGCGGACGCGAGATCGCCATGATCTTTCAGGAGCCGATGACGGCTTTGAACCCGGTCATGTCCATCGGCCGCCAGGTGGCGGAATGCGCCGCTGCGCACGCCCCTTCCTGGACCGGCCGAGAGGTTAAGCGCCGAGCCATCGCAGCGCTGGAAGCCGTTGCCATTCCTGACGCCGCGCAGCGCTACGGCGATTATCCCCACCAGTTCTCCGGTGGGCAGCGCCAGCGCATTCTCATCGCCATGGCGCTCATCAACCGGCCGCGCCTGCTCATTGCCGACGAACCCACCACTGCGCTCGATGTCACGGTCCAGGCGCAGATTCTTGCCCTGCTCGCCCAGCTTCAGCGCGAATATGGTTTGGCTATGCTGTTTATTTCCCACGATTTGGCTGTCGTGGGCCAGGTGGCTTCGCGGGTCGCCGTCATGCGCGCCGGCCAGATCGTCGAAACCGGCCCGGTGCACCAGGTACTGACCCATCCGCAGCACCAGTACACCCGCAGCTTACTGGCCGCGGTGCCCACGCTGCGGACCGACAGAAACCGGCCGCTCGCGATGGTAGGTATGCCCGTCAAATAACAGGCGCGGTT
>JBAVAA010000317.1:0-5057 GCA_049585515.1 Terriglobales bacterium
GATGACTGTAATGAGCTTTTTCCTCGGCAGTCAGTTCGGCAAAGGTCTTGCCGATTTGCGGGAAATAGAATAGCGGATCGTAGCCGAATCCGTTCTCGCCTCGGGGCGCCACCAGAATGATGCCTTCGGCGGTGCCGCGGAAGGTCTGAAGCGTCTGACCGTCACGGGCGACCGCGAGAACGCAGACGAAACGCGCGGTGCGTTCCTTCTGTGGTACGTCCCTCAGTTCGCGTAGAAGTCTCGCATTGTTGGCTTCGTCGTCCGCGTTGCAATCTGCTGTGAGCGGCTCATTCACTTGCAGGTCGAGATTTGCGTAACGCGCAGAATGAACGCCAGGCGCTCCACTCAGGGCATCGACCTCCAATCCCGAATCGTCCGCCATAATCAATTCGCCGGGAACCACGCAACTGTAGGACTCCGCTTTTTTGCGCGCGTTCTCTTCGAATGTGGCGCCGTCCTCGACCACCGGGGGCAGTGAAGAAAAGTTCGGGATGCTGGCAATCGTGATGCCGTAAGGCGCTGCCGCTCCGGCGAAATCGCGAAGCTTACCGGCGTTCGAAGTTGCCACCAGAACCGTGCGTGCGGTCATGCGGCGGGACTCTCCAGTTTCGACGATTGGCTATTGCGAGCCCGAGTCCTGACCCAGGCGAGAACGAATGCCGCCAGGCTGATCAGCGAGATGATGTCTCCGGCTACACGGTCGTTGGTCCGGCGGAAATAGATGCGCACATCATTGTCGCCAGCGGCAATCGGGATGACGATCAGGCCGGTGATCTCGGTCTGCTGCGTCTCTGTCGGTCTGCCGTTTACAACGACGGCCCAGGCCGGGTAGTTGAAAAGACGCACGGTTATTTTCTTTGTTGCGGCACTGCGGAGAATGAAGTGCTTTTCGGTTGGTCCCCACACTAACATCTGATTGAGAATGGGCGCTCCTGTATTGTCGCTGACGCGGGGCAGATTCTTATCCAGTTCGTACGGATCGGCTCCGACAGGGACATATTCGTCGGTGCCCTCGTAGCCGATTCCGCGGGCCAGGGCATCCCTCATTTCGCGGATATCAGGGGCTTGGTCCCACCAGGGCGGCTGGATGCGATGTCCTGCGACGATAACCACGGTCAGCAGCGCTGCAAACGTCACCAAACGTGTGCTCCATCGCCTGGTGGCCGTCGGCAGAAGCATGGCTAATGCGACGTTCATGCACAGCAGCCAGCGGAAGGGAAGTTGCACAAAGCTGAACTTGGGCAAGTGCTGCCAGAGCAAGTTGCTCGGGGAGAGCATCAGCACTGCGCACACGATGCCCCAGCCGGAGAGCAGCATCCAATGCGTTCGATCGGGCCGGGTCGCGCTCTGGGCGACTGACCTGCCCGGAACCAGCCCTGAGCTTGCCGAAGGGGCGGCTGTCCCTGCGTGTTTCTTTTTCCTGGAAAAACAGATAGCCAGCACCAAGGCGACGATTTCGGCTAGCGCTATGGTTGAAAGCAGAAGATTGAAGCGGTTGTGATCGGGATCGTCGAGCATCGTGAACAAAAAGTTGTCCTGCGGCCGGACACCCGGCGACATTACCGCAGCAATATTGATCCATCGCTGTTCGTAGATGGCGGGAAGCAGGTAGAAGGCGGCGAGGCCGGCTCCAAGGAGCATGGCCAGCGCGGTCGGAGCCAGGCTCCGAAGAACTATGGTCCGAAAAACAGAGGTCCGAAAAACAGAGGTCCGAAAAACCAAAGCCCGACTTAGAGGGCCGCGGCTTTCTAAATTCCATGCTCTAGTCCGTGCGGGCTCGCGCGTCGCTCCGATCACGGCGGAGAACAATGCCAACCCCGCCGCCGAGTAATAGATCATTACGGCTGCGGGCGCGTTCGTAAGCCAGGCTGCGGCCAGCACGAGGCTCAACCACAACGTCGGGCGAAGGCCGGGCTTGTTGAGCCGAAGAAGGCAGAGCAGCAAAAGCGGCAGCAGGGCCGCGGCCAGTAGTTCGGCGTAGGCGCTCCGCCAATAGACGATCAGCAGGTGGTAGGGATTCAGCGCATAGAACACGGCGGCAAAGAGCGCGTCTGGAGCCCGAAGCCACTCGCGGGCGAGCCTATACATGGACGCTCCGGCGAGTGTCAGCACCGTCCAGCAATACGCACCCGGCACCATCTTCCACGGCAGTACAGCGCCGAGTGCGGCGCCCAGGTTCCAGGAAGCGGGCGGATAAAACAGAAACCGAGCTTCGCCATATCCCCAGTGCGCCAGCGCCGCCCAGCGGGGATAGGCGATGTCGTGCTTCCATTGGCCAAGGACTTCCATCCACGAGAACATATGGAACTCGAAATCATGCCCGGAAGGGCTGCCCCACCAGAAAAATGGAGTGATTGCCAGCAGACAGGCGCCCGCCAGGACCAATGCACGCGAGATCGGACTCTTCAGCAATTGGGGCTTACCGTTTGATACCCAGGCCTGGACAGGGCCCAGGTTTTTCCCGTAGAGACGCGGCTCGCCGCGTTTCGGCGTGCGGCGCTTCAGCGCTCCTAAAGGCTCTACAAGAAAAATTATTCTATTGCATCTGAAAAATTCTCGGAAAATTAACCGGACCGAAACCATATCGGAGCGGGTCTGGAGGTAGTCTGCGCTGAAGTAGACGGAACAGTCCACCGGGGACTGGGTTGACGCTAAAGACGGGGTGTCGATCCGGTTCCCGGTTTCGTTCCTGGGAACACTATTGTGCGGGTTTACGGCGTCGAGATCTGCGATTAGCCAAGAGTTGCCACGGTTCGCTGGCTGTGCAGTTCGGCGAGAAATGCTTCTTCTTCCAACGCGTTGCCTTTTCGCAGAAGCTCCAGAAGTGGATCCTCCGCGCCAGCTTCGGCATTGCTTATATCGCTCAGATCCGCTGCGCTTGCCATCAGCGAACGAGGAATCGATTCCAGTTGCGGGATTGCGTCGGGCTGGCGGGTCAGGAAGTTGATGAATTCGGTGACGCTTTGGCGCTGGGCTTCGGTGCGGGCAGGGAATTCGATTCCCATGCCGCGCCCGGGATGCATGACTTGGACCAGGCCTCCCGTATGAACCTCCAACCCCGCAGCGCGCAGGCACAGGTCAACGGCTGAGTATCGCGGAAACGGAGATTCGGTCTGGGCGTAACATCCCCCCGGACTAAGATCAGTCAGCTTACAGGGAGTGACCGCGTCGGCCTCCCGTGGCAACGCTTCGTGCGAGCGGAAAGCCAACCACTCGGACATTTTTCCCTTTGTCGCGGCATCCATGTCGCGAAAGCACAAGCCGGTTTCACCGTTTGCGCTGCTCCACGCGACTGCGGCGTCAGCTTCAATGCCAGCGACGGCGTCGGGAAGCGCAAAAGAGACGTGAACCATGGTCCCGGATGACAAGGGCTTGACCGCCAGCATCTCCATGCCGTCGTCGCCGAGATCAAGCAAAATGCCCTCCATGGTATTGCCATTGGCTAGGCGAATCGTAACCGCCGCCTGGGCCGCAACTCGCGGTGATTGCTGCCGTTCGCATTTAAGCAGCGCCGTGGCAGCGCGGAAAGCATTTTGTGCCTGTTCGGCAACGATGGGCTTGGTGAGGATGAAATGGGCTCCCGCTCCGAGGATCGAACGCGTCTGCGATGGATCGTGAAGCAGGGCGACGGTAATGGGAGAATTACGGTCGCGACCGCTGAGCCGGCGGGAAGCTGCGAGCACCAGCGCGGCCGCTTCGGGGTCGTCGAAGTCGACAATTACCTGATCGAAGCGCGCGTCTGCCAATTGCGCCACGGCAACCTCGGCCGTGGTCGACTGGTCAACCGCAACCCCAAACTCGGCGAGTACCTGAATTAGCGTTTCCGCAGACAGGTCGTCTTTCGAGACCAGCAATGCCTGCAAAATCATTGGAACGGAGCCTCCGGCTCGCGCTCTACCGAAACGACGGGCGTTACGGCCAGCGCGGAGTTACACTGCGCGCGGGTTTGGGCGCGGAGGGCAAGGGTTGAGCGGCGGCTTTGGCAGCCATTGCATTGGAGTTGTCTTCGTCTACCTCCGCCAGCACTGCCGTCTCATCGTCAGCGTCGCTTTCAGCCAGCAGCGGCGCCACCTCGCGCAGTTTATCGGCAGCATCTTGCAACATTTCGATCTGCTTGCCCAGTTGTGCATACTGCGTCTGCTTACGGCGCAAAACCTCATGGATATCCTTCATACCACCCCCTGCGCCTGACTTTAGGTTTAGAAAAAACTAAGGTCAACGGCAAAGCCACTGCGGGCGATTACCGCAGTAACTGACGAAAGAAGAGTTCTCAGTTCCCGGTTCTCAGTTCTCAGCGAATGACCGACGGCAGTCCGGGTTTTCTGAGGACTGAGAACTGGGAACTGACAACTTGCTACAGCTTTGGCTGACAAACAAAAACCCCGCCTTGCGGCGGGGCCTGAGTTGAGTGTTATGGGTGGAACCGACCTCTAAGTTATGCTCCCATCAGCTTGCGACGGAACATGCCAGCGATGCCCACCAGTCCTGTTCCGAGAAGACCCAAAGTTCCGGGTTCCGGCACGCCAAGACCAGTTGTGCCAATCTTGATATGGCCAATCCCGAGCGTGAGCTGTGCGTTGCTGGAGTAAATGCTCTGCGTAGTCGATCCAGTAACGATACGGCCGTTATACAGCGTGCCCACAATATTGCCGGTGAGCGTATAGGTGAGGGCCGCTCCCGGAGGGCTGGTTAGCGTCCAGGTCACAGGACCGCTGAAGCTGCCGGTAAACAGTGTGACCGGGTTCTTGCATGGGCTGGGGCAAAAGCTTCCAGCCAATGATTTTGCCCAGGGACCGCTTCCCAGCACGTCAAAGTAACCGCCGCCCGCAAACACGCCGCCGTAGCGGATCGATCCGCTGAGCAAGGCGCCGGTTGCGTAGTTTACGGTGCCGATCGATTTACCTGGATCAGCTATAACCGTATTATATTGCGCCAGTTGCGATTGGTGCGAAACGATTCCAGATGTCGAGACCAAGAGCCCGCCGAGCTGGTTGACGATGGTTATCGAGTCTGCCCAAGCGGCCATTGGCAAGGCCAATGCCAACACTGTTAGAACT
>JBAVAA010000318.1:0-3266 GCA_049585515.1 Terriglobales bacterium
ATCCACGATCACGCAGCCCACCCACCAACCGCCAGAAATTTAGCAGCACGATCGGGGCCGCCACGATAACAAATAGCCCTCCCAACCATCGCGCGGGAAATTCGGTGAAGTGCCGGTGCGCTCGCCGTGCCTCCCGCAGCAGCGCTCGATGCTGCTCTTGAATCCACAGGAGAGCTTGTCCCAGAAAGCGCCGGGTGTTGCTCGCCGCGTCTTTCCTCAACGCGCGCTGCTGTCTCACGCCGAAGTTGATGATCCATTCCCGCCAGAAGGTCGCGGCTGCGTCCTGATAGAGCCGCATCCGCGACCATGCCCCTCGCGGCGCCAGAATTGCCGCCGGCGTCGGATCAAAGCTGATCCAGCCTGCTCCCGGAAAGTACGCCTCAACCCACGAATGCGCGTCACTGGCTCGCACCACATACTGCCCGGTGAGATCGTTGAATTCGCCTCCGCGGAAGCCTGTGATCATCCGCGACGGAATGCCCAAAGAGCGCAGCATCACTGCCATCGAGCTGGCAAAATATTCGCAGTGACCTGTCTTCCTCTCGAACAGAAAATTAGCCAGCGGATCATGAGCCTGAGTGCGCGGCAGTTGCAGCGTATATCCAAAATGAGTGGAGAGATATTGCTCCAGCGCCGCCGCCTTGTCATAGTTACTGGGAGCCTGCGCCGTGATCTCCTCTGCCAGCTTCGGAATCCGGCTGTCGAGCGGCGGCAGTTCCAGGTATTTGTCCAGGCCCGCGGGCGCCATATTCGGCGCCAGACGAAGCTCCTCGCTGTCGATCACGGGCAGCTGCGACACGGCTTCATACCGTTTGATGGGATGGTCGGTGTCGAGGTCATACACCGATCCCCCGGGATCCATAGTCACCAGCCTGGAATTCCCCGTCAGACTCTGCGGCCTTTCCGCCAGAAAAAAAACGTTCGTCCCCACCGGCTCCATGAGGACGCGATAATGAATCACTCGGCCCGCGCCTGTTGCTCCGCTTTGCGGTTCCCCTTGCGCCCCCAGTTGGTAGCTCCCGTCTTCCGCCGGGCGCAACCGGATCTGACGATAGGAACTTGTCCAAACTTTGCCGTCAAAATCGCTCATCGCAACCCCGCGCCATTTCAAGTCGTAAGCGCCCTGGGCGTCGTCCTGAACCTCGATGTGCATGACCACCGCGCGGGACTGCTGAATCTGTCCGATTCGCCCCAGTTCAACATGATCCGTGAAGCCCGTGGAAACATCGCTCGTCGGCGTGTAAACGCTCATGTACCCTGACGAAATACGCGGAAGAAGGAAGAAGATCAGGAAACTCCCGGCCAGAATCGTCAGCATCAGCGCCGGAGCGATCGCCAGCAGTCCGTAGGCCATGCGCTGGGCAGGAGCGGCAACCCGTGGATCTTGCGCCATTTGCTCGCTCGCGACCGAGTGCCGCATTTCCATCAGAACAAACGCGACCACCCCAACCAGCAGAAAAGCCGCAAAAGCGAACAGAAACACGGCGCCCACCGTCAGCACGGCAGCTGCCAGCACCATCCCAAAAGAAAGCACGGCCAGCATGTAGTGGTCGCGCGTTCGGCGCAGCGAGAATAGCCGGATGACGATTAAGAAGAGCGCAAGGTGAACGGTGGTCCCGAGAAAGCTGCGCGAAAGAAAAAAATAGTCCGCCAGTGCAATAGCCACATAAATCAGCGTCAGGAAGTTGGCCCAGCGTTCCGAGATAACAAACTCGTACCCCGTCAGAAGTTGGTATCCGCGGAGCGCAAGCGCCAGTCCGACCAGTACCAGCGCCGGGATGTCAAGTCCTCCCGTCGCAGCCAGAGCGCCGAAGCCACAAACCACGAGCATATACAGCGCCACGTTGAAGTAGCGCTCGATGGCCCTGGCCATGCTGATACCGCCCGGTTTGATTGATGCTTCCATTACGGCAGTATCTATTGTTGGCGAAACCAGCGAGGAAGGGAAGTGTCGGCAGTAACAGATGTCTGTGTGGGTGTGTGTGGCGCGGGCATTCCTGCCCGCGTGCCGATTGTTGTAGGGACTACGGTTGCAGCGTTATACGGATCAATCAAGCCGCCGCGATCTGTTCCCTCACTTCCTCAATCGGCGGGTAGCAAATCTCGAACACGGAATCCAGTTCTGTGACTCTCAACACCTCACGCACCTGGGGCGTGGGATTCAGCAGGGTGAGATAAATACCCGCGGCTTGCAATGACACCAGAGAGCCGATTCCGGCGGCGTCAATGGCATCCACCCCCGCCAAGTCAAGCCACACGCTGCGCCGCTCTTGCCGGACCGCCGCGCACAAAATGGCCGTCTCATCGCCCGCAACGATTCTGCCTCTGCAGTGCAAAACCACACCGCCATCGGAATCCTTGACTGCAACCGTCAACATAATTCCATTCTCCTGAAAGCCCGCACCGCGGAATCTTTGACGCGAAACTATTTGTAGGCGAATAGAAATCGAAAGTCAATGCAAAAATGGCGACCGATGTTAGCATGCGGATTTCTCCAGCAATTCAAGCCTTTGGTTCCGCAGGAGCCGCAGGCGCTCCAACGGTGGGCGCGCCAAAGGAAGCTCCAAAAGGACCGCACCGTCCGCCCATGCCCTGCCGGAACTTTTCGCGCTCTTCGGGAGTCATGTGCTCCCACCGTTCCCTCATGCGGCCTCTCCAGTGCATGCGCCTGCCCGGTCCACCACGAACTCCGCCGAACAGGATTTTGCTCAATAGCAAGAGGCCCACCGCCTGCCAGAAGGTGATCGCATGCCAGCCGAACAGAGCCGGTGTCAGCCAGTTCCACAGGCTCATCACCAGATAGCCCAGTACAACGATCAGCAGCGGAAGCAACACCACGACCGCCATTACTATTTTCACAATCCGCGTCGTTCTCATTTCTCTTGTCCTCCAGCCTTCCTAAATTCGTCGTAAACGTCCTGCAGCCGCTCCCGCAGATGAACCACGGCATAGTGCTTGCGTGAAAGCAGGGTATTCACGCTGACGCCCGTTTCAGCCGAGATTTCCTTAAAGCTCCGTCCCTCGATCTCATGAGCAACAAATACCTCGCGTTGCTCGTCGGGAAGTTCCTCCACCGCATCCTCAAGCTCCTCCGCCAGCACCGTTCGCGCGTAAGCTGCCTCCGGTCCGGCATCCGGCGAAGGCAGCAAGTCTTCCAAAGTAAGCGACTCGCCATCCCCCACACTCACCGGATCGTTAGTCGATTCTTCCGGCTTTCTTTTCCGGAACAGGTCGATGATCCGATTGCGCGCCACGCGGAACAGCCA
>JBAVAA010000319.1:0-9633 GCA_049585515.1 Terriglobales bacterium
GCGCGACCCCAGATCGGACGCAACCACCGGCCGTCCCCAGGCATAAGACTCGAGAATGGATTTTCCCAAAGTTTCGTAGGCGTGGGACGGAAACACGGAGAAGCTGCAACCCGCAATGAGTTTCTGGAGTTCCTCGCCCTGAACCGTGCCCGCGAACCAGACACACTCCAAGTTCAATTCCTTCGCCAGCGATTCGAGACTGGGACGCTCCGGACCATCTCCCGCGATGATGAGCGGAATGTGCGGTAGCCGCACCATGGCGTGCAACAGTTCCGAGACGCCCTTTTCGGCCGAGAGTCGGCCAAAGTAGAGCAGGTATCCTTCGTCCGTGGCGAGCTCCTCATCGCCGGGCAAAGCCTGAAAATGCTGCAGGACTTCAATGCGCTGTGATGGAAGACCGCTGGCGGTCAGTTTATCGCGCACAAATTCGCTGGGCGCCAGGAACATGTCCACGCAGCGCTCGTAGGTTCGCAACCATTTGTGGAGGTATGCTTCCGCGGCAAGCACGACCGCGTTCGAACGCGGGCCGTGATAGCAGCCTTTCGTGACGGCATGGTGGAACGCCCCGTGACGGCACAGTTCGCAGGCGCGGCCATCGGCCACAAAGTTGTAGGTGGGGCACAGAATCTTGAAATCGTTCACGTGATAGAGCACCGGAATCCCCTGGCGCTTCAGTTCCCAAAGAATCGAGGGCGACAAGTGGTGGTAGATTCCGCGAACGTGCGCCACATTGGGTGAAAAATCGGCAACGCAACCGCGCATGGCGCGACGGGCCGATGGTGAATAGAGGGCATGCGCCGCCATCCGCACCTTTTTTAGAAAACCGGCGTTGGGATCCTTGAAGTCAACATGCGGAATGCGATAGCAGCGGCCGGCAAAAGCGGACTCATGGCCGTGGTCCATGCTGAACAAAGCCGTTTCCTGGCCGCGCTCATCCATTCGCTGGATAAGTTCGAAGAGGTAGGCCTCGGTGCCGCTAAACGGATAGTCGTACTTGTTGCAATAGAGGATGCGCATGATCACCGTCCGGTTGTTGAATGCGGGCCAGGAACTGCTCGGCGAAAGCGCGCAGATTTCGCTGGCGATTGTAGGAAGCGGCGATGCTCGCCGCCGCCGCCCGCTGGATTCCGGCCAAGGAGGATTTGTTGGCCTGAATCCAACCGACGGCGCTGACAAAATCGGGCAGAGAGCCGGGTGGGTACAGAAATCCAGTTCGCTGGTGCTCGACCAGTTCCGGAATCCCGGTAATCGCCGGCGCTAGCACGAGCTTCTCATGGGCCATGGCTTCCATCAGGACCACCGGAATTCCCTCGCTCCTGCTGGTCATCACGACAAGGTCGGCATAACGGTAATAGCCCGTCAGCTTCGAGTGGGGCACATGGCCGATCAGATAAACTCGGGCTTGCAGCCCCAACGCCACGATCTGGCGTTCCAGAGCCGGGCGCTCCTGTCCTTCGCCGACGATCCAGCAGAGAAAGTCGAGGCCGCGATCGCGAAGCATGGAACAGGCCTGGATCAGAAATGCGTAGTCCTTCACGCGATGCAATCGTCCGACGGACAGCAGACAGAAGCGACCATGATTTTCACGAGCATGGTTCCTCTGATCATGATTCTCGCCGCAGGTGGCAGCGACAGAAGCGGGCCCGGGTAGCGCATGATCAACTCCGAGCCGTTGCACCAGGACCTTCTCGGAAGGTGTTGACGGGTAGTTACGAAAAATGTACTGCCGGTTGAAGTCAGAGACTGTCACGCAGAACCGGCAAGCCCGGAGCTTGGCAGCGAGCAGATCCGCGCGTTGCAGCAGATCGGACCCGTGCAGGGTAAAGCTGAAGCCGATGCCCATCAGGCGAGCTGCAGCTAAAGCCATCCACGAGGCGAAGTATCCGTGATGAGCATGGATATGCTCCACCCGGAGCGGCTCCAGTTGCTCCGCCAGTGCGGCGCCCATCACGGTGTGGCCTAGTGTGCGTATGCGCCGGCCCGCGGATGCCCCACGCTCGCACAACACAGGCTGCATCAATCGCCAGAGGCTGCGACGATCGGAAGCGAGCCTGCGCAGCGCTCTTACCAGTTCCTCGTCGGTGAGCGGCTGAAAAAAACGCGTCTCTTTCCACACGGCTCTTTCCGCCAGGCTGAGATCGTTCGGCGGAACGCGTTTGCCGCTGCAACAAATCACTTCCACCCCGCGCTGGCGCAGCTCTGTGATTTCATCGATTACATAAGGTTCGAGCGGGGATGGTAATTCGTTGGCGATGTAGGCGATGGTGGTCATGCGGCCAACTCCTCGGACGCGCACAGCACTCCGGCAACGGTGAACACCAGTCCAATGACGAACTGGTACGCCATATCTACGAAGAAGGCATTGAATAGAAAAACGCTGAGCAAGACCGGCCACACCTTGCGAAGCCGAGCCACACGCCCGGACTCGCCAGGCGGCGAGTGCCAGGACAAGCGGAAGAGGTTGAAGAAAAGAATGCCGTACAGAGCCAGACCCGGCACCCCAAACTCGACCAGCAAGGCAAGGTAGGTATTGTGCACATAGAACGCGCGGAGGTGGTAGCCCTGCATGCGGCGCCCGAGTTCTGCATACATACTCGCGGGAGCCCAACCGGTAAACGGGCGTTCTGTGAACATCGACCAGCCGGCCTCATACACGGCCAGGCGCGCTGCCACTGGACCGCGCTCCACGGTGCGGTCCCAAAGGGCAGATTTCAGGGAGTGGTTGCTGAGGCCGATTGCTAGGCCAACCATCAGGCCTGCAACCGTAAGCACTACACACGCCACTAGCACACGGCGCTCCACCAATCGCCAACCGAGAACAAGGGTCGAGAACGCGAACGCGATCCAAACCGCGCGTGTCATCGTAGCCAGTACCGCAAGCGGCAGAACCAGCCATAGGAACCGGGCGGCAGTTTTGTGCTTCTGCGAAAAGGCAATGACCACAATGCCCAGGATGTTCAACGCGACACCGTTGGCCACTGCCTGCAGAAATGGGCCCCGAGCGCGGTCGGGATGGAAGCCCAGGCTTTCGTCCAGAATGAAGCGTGGAAAGATGACGGAGCGGGCGTCCACCAGGAAGGCAACCGCAATAAACACAAGGTACGCGAGCGCGCAGATGACGAAAACTTCAAAATGTGTGCGTTGCGATGCGCCTCGGAAGATCAGCGTCGAGATATGAAAAAGCGCAAAGGGGACGACGTACTTGCTGGCGATGATGCTCCAGTTTTGCGCATCGTATGGCTCCCGCAGCGCCCGCAAAATTGCGAGCGCCACCAGGGCAAGCATGGGCAAACTGAGTCCGGCAAAAAAAGGCAGCCGGTCGCGGAGCGCCATCGTACGCAGAGCCACAAAGAACACCAGGATGCCGAACCCAATTCGGTCGGCGTAGTAAGAAAACAGATCCGGTGGACGAAACAGAAAAACGGCCATCGCGGCGACGTAGAGGATGGAAGGAAAAGCCAGTGCCAAGTGAAGCGGGCGGAGCAGCAGTCCGATGGCATGCCAAAGGAAGTTGTCTTCTCTGTCGCGGGTTAGAGTCAAGGCGGGGCTGGTCGTGGTTAGTGTGCTCATGGCGCTTCAGGCTCCTTCCGGCGCGAATAGCACGCGAACCGTGTTGGCGAGGATCCGCAGATCTAGGCGCAGACTCCAGTTTTCGATGTAAGTGAGATCAAGGTGCATGTTGAGTTCGAACGATGGACAATCGCGGGCTGTGATCTGCCACAAACCCGTGATGCCGGGCTTCACATCAAGGCGCCGGAACTGGTGAAGTTCGTAATGGTTGAACTCGTCGACTGGATGCGGCCGAGGCCCAACCAGGCTCATCTCCCCTCGTAAGACGTTCCAGAACTGCGGGAGTTCATCGAGGCTGTAACGGCGGATTACGCGTCCGATGCGAGTGACTCTGGGGTCGTCGTCGATTTTGAAAATCGGGCCTTGTCTCTGGTTGCGTGCGCGCAAGTCTTCTTTGAGTTGCGCGGCATCGGTGACCATGGAGCGAAACTTGTAGCAGCGAAAGCGGCGGCCTTTGGCGCCGGTGCGTTCCGCAGCGTAGAAAACCGGACCGGCCGAATCCAGCCGGATGAGTAACGCCACGATGGCCATGAAAGGACTGGCGATGACGAGACCCACGATGGCGCCGGCGACATCCATAAAGCGCTTTAGAAACAACGCGGCGCTTGGCAATGGTTCGCGATGAAGGGTAACGACCGGCACTTCTCCGATGCGATCGATGCCTGAGTCGGGCCACGGACCGGGCGGCAAGTCTGGTACTGCACGGATATCCAGGTGGTTGCGGAACGCCGCCTCGGCGGCTTCTCGCGTCTGGACGGGCTGTCCAGGAAGGGCGAGGATGACCTCGTCGATGAATTCGGCGCGAGCCAGCCAGTCGAGATCTGCGATTCGACCCAAGACCACTGGGGAAAGAGGCAGCTTGTCATCCACAAACCCGCAGACGACTGCGCGGTGGAGAGGATCAGTGCGGAGCGCCAGCGCGATGGCGTGGCCGACCGGCCCCCCGCCAACGATGAGTATCTTACGCGCTTCTGTTTCGCGCCTCCGCCGCTTCCAGACCACTTGCCTTACCCAGCGCAGTAGCACAAGACCGCCCGCGCTGCTGGCAAATATTTTGGCGGCGGTAAGCGGACGCATTCCGTCCCACGCGGCAATGAACACCAGGATCATCGCGAACAGGGTCGATCTTGCCAGCGCCGCGGCCGCCCCCGCGGGAGACGGGTCGCCCGCGCGTTCGTAAAGCCCCTCACGCAAGCCGAAGAGCGCCACTAGAACCGCGAAAATCGGCAGATAGGACCAGGGAAGACCCCATGCCGGATAAAACAGCGATAACGCGCCGCACATTGTTATTAGAGCGGCCATGTCGGCGGCCACCAACTCTAAGAGCGTGAATCGATCGACGCGAGGCTGCGTCGGATTTGGCTGAGTGAGCGGTCGCGTCGGCGCGGATCGAGCGGGAGCTTCGCTGACCGCGTTCTCATTGTGTTGGCTAGCGGCATTCCCCACCGGCGCGGACGTCGCCGGATTGCTCGCCGTCGGAGCGGACCGGGAAGATAGAATTGCCGAGCTTCCAGGAATCATGCGCGCGTACTGCGACGGCAAGTCCTTAGGCCCGGTATCCCATTGTCCGTTCGTGACCAAGTCGCCCATAAAATTCACAGATTCCGATACAAACCCTGAGGCACAGGAAAACGGCGTTCTGCAAGCACCGTTCCCAGCAGAGGAACTCGTGCCTTGCTTAACTGATCCTTGATTTGCGCGGCGACAAGACGTCTCGTTTTGTTGGCGGTCAGCACCAGCACCAGGCCATCGCAAGCCAATCCAATGCTTGCCGCCAGCCACGAGACCGGAGCGCACCACAGAATGGAGAAGTCAAACTCCATCGTGAGTTCACGGAGCCGCGTCAGGTTCTGATCGGTGGCCCGCTGCCCGCAAGCGTCCGGCAACCAGCTTTGGCGCGGGACCAGCCAGAGATGAGGTGCGATGGGCCAGGTGGGTTCCGCCCGGCTGGCGCACGGAATCTTCAGATGGGTCTGCAGGCGGACGGAGTCCGAGTGGGCGTCAATCAAACCAACGTCGTAGCGCTCTTCTGCGGCCAGAGCTTTGGCGACCGCGAGGCAGAGGGTCGCTGTCTCCGTCAACGCTTCAATCGGGGAAAATCCTACGTGCCGTACTGCCCTCGATTCGTGCCGGAAGAAAAGCTGCCGAATGAGCGCCTGAATTTGCTCATCATGCACCTGCTCGTCGCGCTCCTGCTGATCCACGACTCGTTCATCGCGAGCCGCGGCAACCGCAGAAGGCGCCGTGCCCCGGAATTGCTCGCGAATCGGAGTTACGCGGGGCTGCCCAGCCTTGCCTGGCGCTTCGGTAAGAAGTCCTCGAAACGCATTCACTGGACCACCACCTTGTTCCGGTCGATCCGAAAAGCAGAAGGCATCCCACGGTCAGGCGCGGGCAGCCACGCCAGCACCGGGACTTCGAGCAGTCCGTATGCTTCGTGCGGAGTGCGAATCGTGGGGTCAAAGTACTCGGTGGTAAAGGCGAGGCCGATGCTGAATGCCAGCGCCAGCACGAAAGCGAGCAGCAGATAAAGAAACACGGAGTGCTCGGGCAGAGCTGGGGCCGCAGGTGGTTCCACGATGGCTACATTTAGGATGCGATGCTCGTCGAGTGCATCGCCGATTCGCGCCTCCTCGCGTTTGTGGAGGTAGAGCAGGTAGTTGTCCTCTTCCGCCTTGGCGGTGCGCATCAGGTCCTGTTGATCCATTGACTCGGATTGCAACTGCTGGGCAAACGTCCGCAGGGACGCAACCTGCATGGAAGCGGCAGACTGCCGCGCCCGCAAGCCGTCCCATTGCACCTGCGCCTTCTCCAACTCCAGGCGTGCCCACTCGTAGTTAGGATCCTTATCCGTGGTCTCGTCGCGAACTGGGGTAAGCGCCTCGCCGGCAATTGACGCGCGAGTTTCAGCGATTTGCGCTTCCACTTCCTGCACCAGCCGGTACGAAGGTTCATAGCGGCTGAGAAGTTCCGTGCGCTTGAGTTGGAGTTCCAGCAGGTGCGTCTTCATCTTCTCGAGAACCTCTGGATTGTCCGCCCATCGCTTGAGCGTGACCGACCGCGAAGGAAACGCTTTGAGCTGTTCGCGCAGCGAAGTAATCCTGCGCTCGGCCTCAACTCGATCCTGATCGATCTGTCGGTATCCCGCGTCTGCCTCGCCCAACTTCTGCAGCGCGATATCGCGCTCCAATGCCGCTGAAACCACGCCCCGCGCTTGAGTGAAGCGCACAAGTTCGGCTTCGGACTGATGCAACCGCTTTTCGTACGCTGCCGTTTGCTGATCGAAGAAGAGGATCTCCCCCGGCGGTCGCTGCAGATTCGTGTGCCTTTGCACGTAGAGAGTAGAAAGTGCCGCAAGAATGCGGGCGCCTCGTTCCGGACTCGTATCCTTGTAGTTGACCTGGATGAGATTTGACTTCTTCAGCGCTTCGACATTCAGGCGACGCGCCAGCTTGCGAACCGCATGTTCAATCTCGGCCGGGCGCTCGAGCTCCGGGGTGTCGGCCGGAACGAGTTGTGCCATCTTCACAACTTGCTTGAGTAGATCTTCGTCCCGCAGAAGCTCGACTTCGGAATTCAGTTCTTCCTCGGTAATGTCGGGCCGGGTGAAGTCCATGGCGCTCGGCGGTTCGGAAGACACCAACGGATCAAAGCGCCCCCGCCGCAGCAGGACCTTGAAGTGCGATTCATAACGCGCCGAGAAGAATACGAAGAGGATCGTCGCCACAAAGACCAGCCCGAATGCCCCGGCCACCAGCCGCGGACGCTGGAATAGGGTGGCCGCGAGTTCGCGCGGCGTGGGGGTGCGAGAAGCGGAGGAAAGAGAGGTGCGCGAGTTTCCGGTCAGGTCGGCGGACATGGGTCACACAGCGAGCAATCGAGACCCGGCGAGATATTAGGGAATCCGCCAGATTTTGGAGACGAAATGAACGCTGCTACTCCTTTCCGCTAATACTGCAAAGGGTTCATATACCAACTCATCGAGTTAGTCGGAACATATCTTCTGATCTTTGAAACCCGGCTTTGCGGCACAAAAATAAAGTCACCGGGTTGGAGGTGGAGATCCTCATGAAGATCGCGTGAATCCAGCATTTTCTTCAGGTCAATCACGTGAGATTCGGCTACGTACGCAGAAATCCTGCGAAACAAAACCACCTGCGAATGGCGGGCCTGCTGCGTGAAGCCGCCCGCAATCGCCACCGCTTCATTTACCGTCAGGTCTCCTCGCAACTCATATTTTCCGGGCCGGGCAACCTCACCCGACGCGAGAAAGTAAGGCTTGTCGAAATCTTTCAAGGTCACGGTGACCTCGGGTTCATGCAGAAATCCGCGATAGGCATAGGCAATCGCCTGTTGCATCTGCGGAACGGTAAGTCCTTCCGCCAACAGAGTGCCCGCGCCTTTCAGCGCCACGAAGCCATCCGGCTGCACGGTCAATGTCTGATTGAAGTCGGGAGAGAAAGTGAAATTTATGTCCACGATGTCAGATTTTGTAAGCCGATAAAGCGGGTGGCGTTCCCCTCCGAATGCAGGATCTCCCTTGCCACCCGCTTTTCCGGGTTTTGTGTTCGCTCCGTTGCTGGAGCTGCCCATGCCCGATCCGTCCTGGTTCTGCGAGCTCTCCACCGCCGCGATCTTGCCGGTTAGCGGAGCAGATTCAGGCGCCGATGCAGGCGACGGCACACTCTGAGCGGAGCTGACCACGGCTGGCTGCAGGATGAGCATGCCCGCAGCTCCCAAAACGACGTGTTTAGTAAATACATTCATCTCCGGACTCACACCGTCGCTCTGAACGGTGAACTAAGCAGCTCGAGCTTTTGAGCTGTTGGCACGAAAGTATCGTTGCGTTCCCAGCGCAACAAGACGCGGAAAGTACTGTCCACCGCGGTATCCGACTCGTTGGACTCGTGTGAAATCGGCAGACAGCCCGTCAGGCCTTGGTTTTCGGTTCTCGGCGAACAGAGCGCGGCCGACCGATGCCGCGAAAGTTGTGCACCAGAGTGGGCCTACGAAAGTAGACAGAAAGGTGGACATTCATCACTAACAGTGTGTGACGGGGCCTACATACGTCCCCCGTGCTTTTGGGCATGATGAGAATGTGAAGACTACTCATCTCGCCAAACCGACCGGAGAACCGCTTCGGGCCCCAACCGAAACCGTGCAAATTGTCGTCGCCGACTCCAGCCCCATTCAATCGCAACTATTGACTCGTGCCTTGAAGAGCCGGCGCGACTTTCAGGTTTCCGCCGTCGCTCTTGAGACCGCCGCTCTCGACAAATTCATGCGCTCCAATCACGTCGACGTGGTCCTGGTTGCCGGCAACCATCTGCCCGATTTAGGCGTGCTGCGCTGGTTGCGCGTCTCTTATCCAAAGACCGCTCCCATCCTGCTCGCCGAGAGCGACGAGCGCGAACTGGTGGTGAATGCCTTGCGGGCGGGCGCAAAAGGAATTTTTCTTTTTACCCACACTCCTTTTTCCATGCTCTGTAAATGCATCCAATGCGTGTTCCGTGGGGAGGTTTGGATCAACCGCCAGCAGATGAATTACGTGCTCGACGCTCTGTCGGATGTGCCCACGCTGCGCGTCGTCAACTCCAACGGCAGGCCGTTGTTGACGCCGCGCGAAGAGCAGGTCGTAGCGCTGGTAGCCGACGGCTTAACCAACCGCGGAGTCGCCGCCGAACTGGGACTAAGCGAACACACGATCAAGAAATATCTCCTGCGCATCTTCGATAAGGTGGGGACGTCGAGCCGCGTGGAACTCGTCCTCTACGCCATGTCGCATGGCGAGAATCGCCCGGCGGAATGGATGCCCAGCAACGCCTGAGCACGGACAGAAACGCCGACGTACAATGGCAAAATGCAAATGCAGAAGAGCGAGCAGGTCGCTCGGCGATGAGTTCCGGGGCCGAGTCCCAATCGCGAGCCCGCTCCCAATCCAGTTCCAGGGCCGCGCGCCGATGGACGGTGATCGCATCCGGTCTGCTCCTGCTGGCCCTGGCCTTGGTTGTAATCTATACCGATCCGAGCGCTTTTTTCAGTCCGGTAGCATTGGTAGTGGTG
>JBAVAA010000320.1:0-14078 GCA_049585515.1 Terriglobales bacterium
CATCCGATCACTCTGGAATCGATCACGTTTGCGGTGCCGGTGATTGCGGTTGCAGTCGAGCCCAAGACCAAAGCCGACCAGGAAAAAATGGGCATGGCGCTGGCCAAACTGGCGCAGGAAGATCCCACCTTCAAGGTGCACACCGATCCCGACAGCGGACAGACCATCATCAGCGGCATGGGCGAGTTGCACCTGGAAATCATCGTCGACCGGATGATGCGCGAATATAAAGTCGAAGCGAACGTCGGCAAGCCGCAGGTGGCGTATCGCGAGACGATTCGCAAGCACGCGGAAGCGGAAGGTAAGTACATCCGGCAGACCGGCGGCCGCGGCCAGTACGGACACGCGAAGATTTATCTCGATCCGAACGAGCCGGGCAAGGGCTACGAGTTTATCAACGAAATCGTGGGCGGCACGGTGCCCAAGGAATTCATCAAGCCGATCGACCAGGGCATGCAGGAGGCCATGGAAGGCGGCGTGTTGGCCGGCTATCCGATGGTCGATATCAAGGCGACGCTGTACGACGGAAGCTATCACGATGTCGATTCGAACGAAATGGCATTTAAGATCGCCGGATCAATGGCGTTTAAAGAAGCGGCGCGCAAGGCTAGCCCGGTGATCTTGGAGCCGGTAATGGCGGTCGAAGTCGTCACGCCGGAAGACTACGCGGGAACCATTATGGGCGACCTGAGTTCGCGCCGCGGACGGATCGAAGGCATGGAACATCGCGCCGGTTCGCAGGTGATCAAGGCGATCGTTCCGTTGGCGGAGATGTTTGGCTATGCGACGCATATGCGTTCATCCACGCAAGGACGCGCCGAGTACTCGATGCATTTTGCGCGTTATGAAGAGGCCCCGCGGCACGTGGCGGACGAGATTATTGCTAAGACGCAGGGGAAAACGGCGTCTAGATAGGACGAGTCGCGTGGCTTACTACGGCATCGCGCACGCTTTTAAGTGTTATCGCGGCGAGAAGTCCGTCAGTTTGCGATTAGAAAAGAAAGAGGCGCTGTCGCTGGCTGAGAATTTGCTGAGGGCAGCCAACAGGAATGAGTCGATCGACGTCGCGATTTATCCGGCGCGCTCGGCGAAATCGAAAACTAGGATCAGCGTTTTGAGTAAAGATTCAGAGCGGAGCTAAGAGCAAATGGCGAAAGAAAAATTTGAACGGACCAAGCCGCACTGCAACGTAGGGACGATTGGTCACATCGACCACGGCAAAACCACGTTGACGGCGGCGATCACGAAAGTTCTGCAGAAGCACAACCCGAAGATCGTTTTCCGGTCGTTTGATTCGATCGATAACGCTCCGGAAGAAAAGGCGCGCGGCATCACCATTGCCACGGCGCACGTCGAGTACGAGACGGCGAACCGGCACTATGCGCACGTCGATTGTCCGGGGCACGCCGACTACATCAAGAACATGATCACGGGCGCGGCGCAGATGGATGGCGCGATTCTAGTTGTGGCTGCGACCGATGGCCCGATGCCGCAGACTCGCGAACACGTATTGCTCGCCCGGCAAGTGGGCGTGCCTTACATCGTTGTTGCGTTGAACAAGTGCGATGCGGTGGATGATCCGGAGTTGCTGGATCTGGTCGAACTCGAAGTTCGTGAGTTATTGAAGAGCTATCAGTTTCCTGGAGACGATGTGCCGGTGATCCGGCTGTCGGCTTTAGGGGCTTTGAATGGAGAAGAAAAGTGGGAGAAGCAGATTGACGCTTTGATGGATGCGGTGGATAAGAGTGTGCCGCAGCCGGCGCGCGAACTGGACAAGCCGTTCCTGATGCCGATCGAAGACATTTTTTCGATCCAGGGGCGCGGCACGGTGGTGACCGGACGAATCGAGCGCGGCAAGGTGAAGGTCGGCGAAGAAGCGGAAATTGTTGGTTTCCGCGAGACGCGCAAGACGGTCGTGACGGGCGTCGAGATGTTCAAGAAGCAGCTGGACGAAGGCATGGCGGGCGACAACGCGGGGCTGCTGCTGCGCGGCATTGCGAAAGAAGATGTCGAGCGCGGGATGGTTTTGGCGAAGGGCGGTTCGATTACGCCGCACACCAAGTTCAAGGCCGAAGTCTATATCCTGACGAAAGAAGAAGGCGGGCGGCACACGCCGTTCTTCAAGGGATATCGTCCGCAGTTTTATCTGCGGACGACGGACGTGACCGGGATTGCGGAATTGCCCTCGGGCACGGAGATGGTGATGCCGGGAGACAACGTGAGCCTGGTGATCGAACTGATCACGCCGGTGGCGATGGAAAAGGGCTTGCGCTTCGCGATCCGCGAAGGCGGTCACACGGTAGGAGCGGGCACGATTGCAGAAATTATTAAGTAAGGTCAGAGGTAAGAGGTCAGATTGCAGAAGTAAAACCAAAGCGGCTTGCAGCTCGCCGCCAGTTCTTTCCTTCCGGGCTTCGAAATGAAGACAGCCGGGAGGGGCAAAGAGAGTGAAACGTGATTGGAAAAGAAAGAATCCGCATACGGCTGAAAGCCTACGACTACCGCATTCTGGATCAGTCGACGGGCGAGATTGTGGAGACGGCGAAACGCACCGGGGCGCAGATTGCGGGCCCGATTCCGCTGCCCACGATGAAGAACAAGTACTGCGTGCTGCGGTCGCCGCACGTGGATAAGAAGTCGCGGGAAGCGTTTGAGATCCGCACGCACAAGCGTTTGCTCGATATTCTCGAGCCGACGCAGCAGACCGTCGATGCGCTGATGAAGCTTGATCTCCCGGCGGGCGTGGATGTCGAGATCAAGGCGTTCGGGAAAGAGCACAAATAGCTGTAGGCGGCGGGCGAGACGCCCGCCGGACAGCCGGCGGGACGCCGGCGCTACAGTCCCAGCCAATAGCCGTTGTTGATCGACAAGAACGATCGGCGGGCCAAGCTGGGAACGGAGAGGGAAATGGCGCGAGTTACGGGAATTCTGGGGAAAAAGGTCGGCATGACGCAGCTCTTCGATTCGAAGGGCGATGTTCGGCCGGCGACGGTGTTGCAGGCGGGGCCTTGCGTGATCACGCAGCACAAAACCCAGACGCGCGACGGATACGAGTCGGCGCAGATTGGGCTGGTCGAGTTTGTGAAGGAAAAGAAACTGACCAAGGCGATGCGCGGGCACTTTGCCAAGCACAATCTTCCACCGGTGAAATTTGTGCGCGAAGTTGGGATCGAGGTCGATGCTCCGGGGGAGACGACCGAGGGCGTGATCAAGCCGGGCGACCGCATTCTGGTGGATATCTTTGAGAACGAACGTTTCGTCGATGTCATTGGAGTCAGCAAGGGGCACGGTTTTCAGGGTGTGGTGAAGCGGCATCATTTTGGCGGCGGCCCGAAGTCGCACGGTTCGATGTTCCAGATTACGGGATCGATTGGCTCGTCGGCGTTTCCGTCGCGCGTGTTCAAGGGCATGCGCATGTCGGGCCACATGGGCGATACGCGGATCACCACCCGCAATTTGCGCATTCTTGGAGTGGATAAAGAAGAGAACCTGCTGGTGGTTGAGGGCAGCGTTCCGGGCGCGAACGGCGGATACATCATGATTAATAAAGCCAAGAAGCCGCCGCGAGAGCGCCGCGGATTTGCCGGCTCGGCTACGGTCGATCCGTTGAAGGCTGCGAAGAGGGCGGCTAAGAAGGCATAAGGTCGAGACAGCGGGCGGGACGCCAGCCGGACAGCCGGCGAGACGCCGGCGCTACATGTGAGAGAGATATGGCAACCATTGATGTTTACAATTTGAGCGGTGCGAAAGCTGGGTCGCTGGAGCTGGCCGACGAAGTTTTTGGCGCGGTCAACGAAGACCTGCTGTGGGAGGCGATCACACACTATCGCGCTGCGGCGCGCGCGGGCACGCATGCCACCAAGAACCGCTGGCGCGTCTCCGGATCGGGCAAGAAGCTGTGGAAGCAGAAGGGCACGGGGCGGGCGCGTATCGGGTCGATCCGTTCGCCGCTGTGGCGCCATGGCGGTACGGTACACGGGCCGCAGCCGCGATCTTACGACTACGCTTTTCCGAAGAAGAAGCTGCTGGGTGCGCTGCGATCGGCGTTGGCTTCGAAGTTTGCCGACGGCAAGCTGATGGTGGTCAAGGCGTTCGACGTAAAAGAGCCGAAGACGAAGCTGTTTCGCGAGGCGCTCGACAAGCTGAAGATCGAGGGGACGACGCTGCTGGTGGATATTTCGACGGCGGAGAACAAGAATCTGGAGTTGAGTTCGCGGAACCTCGACGGGCTGGAACTGGTGAAGGCGAACGAAGTTCATCCTTATCACATCATGCGCTACACCCACGTGGTGTTTGCGCAGCCGGCGCTCGAAAAACTGCAGGACTCGCTGAAGAAGACGAGCTCGCGGCGAGCGCACGAAGTGGAAGCGGCGCCAGAAAAAGCGAAAAAGACGAAGCCAGCCGGGCGGGCGCGTAAGGCGAAGGCTCAGACGGCGAAGGCTCAGACAACGACCAGGACGAAGACTCCGGTGGAGGTCGCCTGATGAAATCCGCCTATCAGATTATTCAGAAACCGGTGATCACCGAAAAAGGTCTCGGCATTAAAGAGACGCAGAACACACTGGTGTTCCAGGTGGCGCCGAAAGCGACGAAAACCGAGATCAAGGAAGCGGTGCAGGCGATCTTCAAGGTGAAGGTGGCGTCGGTGCGCACGGCGAATTATCCGGGAAAAGAACGGCGGCGCGGCAAGTTTACCGGGTACCGTCCGGACTGGAAGAAGGCGTACGTACGCTTGAAGAGCGGCGAGAAGATGCCGGAGTACGCGCAGAATTTGTAACAGCCGTCAGCTGTCAGTTAAAGCGGCGACGGACAAACTGATAACTGAAAGCTGAGAGCTGAGAGCTAGATATGGCGATTAAGACTTACAGACCGACAACGCAGACGTTGCGCTATCGCACCTCGGTTACGACCGACGATATTACTTCGTCCACGCCGCACAAGGCGCTGGTCGAGGGCAAGATACGATCCGGTGGACGGCGGAATTCCGGCGACACGACCATGCGCTTCCGCGGCGGCGGCAACAAACGCAAGCTGCGGACGATCGATTTCAAGCGCGACAAGCACGGGATTCCGGCGACGGTCGTGACGATTGAATACGATCCCGGGCGCTCGGCGCGTATCGCTCTGCTGAGCTATGCCGATGGCGAAAAGCGTTACATTGTGCAGCCCGATGGAATGAAGGTTGGGCAAAAAATTGTGAGCGGTCCCGAGGCGGACATTCTGGTGGGGAACGCTTTGCCGCTGCGGAATATTCCGCCGGGCACGACGATTCACAATATCGAACTGCGTCCGGGCAAGGGCGCGCAGATGGTGCGCTCGGCGGGCGGTTCGGCGCAGTTGATTGCGAAAGAAGGCGACTACGGGCTGGTGAAGCTGCCTTCGGGCGAAACCCGCAAGGTGCTGCTCGATTGTTTAGCGACGATTGGCCAGGTCGGGAACACCGATCACGAAAATGTCACGTGGGGCAAGGCGGGACGCACGCGCTGGGTGGGAAAGCGTCCGCATAACCGGGGAGTTTCGATGAATCCGGTGGACCATCCACATGGCGGCGGCGAAGGCAAGACCTCGGGCGGACGCCATCCGGTGACCCCGTGGGGGCAGCCGACGCGCGGATACAAGACGCGGAATAACAAGCGGACCGATACGTACATCGTGAACCGCCGCAAGAAGGGATAAAGAGCGGTCAGCCGTCAGCCATCAGCCGTCAGGGAAACCGGTTCTACCTGATGGCTGGAGGCTGATGGCTGACAGCTGGAACTGAGAGACTTATGGCACGTTCGACAAAAAAAGGGCCGTTCGTGGATTCGCACCTGGCAACCAAGGTGGAAGCCATGAATGCGCGTAACGAGAAGAAGGTGCTGCGGACGTGGTCGCGGCGCTCGACGATTATCCCGGAGATGGTCGGACACACGATTGCGGTGCATAACGGACGGAAATTTATCCCTGTCTATGTGACCGAGAACATGGTGGGACACAAGCTGGGAGAATTCAGCTTTACCCGTCAGTTCAAAGGGCACTCGATGAAAGCGGCGACCGAAGTGGCGGCCAAACCGGCGGGCGTGCCCGGCGGACCGGGAGCGATAACTCCATCAACGCCGGCGGCGCCTAAGGCGTAGACGCAGCTCCTGGCTGCTGGCTCCTGGCTCCTGGCTAGGAGCTAAAAGCTAGAGGCTAGAGGCTGAGAGACGAGAAATGGAATTTCGAGCACAAGCAAGGTACATGCGGGTTTCGCCGCAGAAAGCGCGGCTGGTGCTGAACCTGATCAAGGGACGGCGCGTGGAAGAAGCGCGGAACACGCTGGCTTTTACCAAGAAGCGGGTGGCGGCGACGGTCGGAAAGCTGTTGCAGTCGGCGATCGATAACGCCAACTTTCTGAGCACGGAAAAGGGCCTCGATGTCGATCTCGATAACCTGTACGTGAAGCAGGCGATCGCTAACGACGGTCCGCGCATGAAGCGGATTCGTCCGGCGCCGATGGGGCGCGCCTATCACTATGTGCGGCGGATTGCGCACATTGAAATCGTGCTGGCGGAACGAAACCGGAACGGCGTGCCGGTAGGGACGGGAACGACTCCGGCGGCGGGTGAGAAGGTGACGAAGGCAGCGGCTCCGCCCAAACCGAAGGCAAAAGCCAAGGCGCCAGTGAAAGCAAAGAAGAAGGCGGCCGGCAAGAAGGCGACGGCGAAAAAGTAAGGCCGTGGTTCGCTGTTCGTCGTTCGCGAAAAGCGAACCGCCACCGACGAACAGCGGATAATGCACTACGAAAGTTTCAGGAGCACAAAGTTTTAGGAGCAAACATGGGACAGAAGGTTCATCCTTACGGATTCCGGCTCGGCTACACCAAGCCGTGGAAGTCGCGCTGGTTTGTCGAGAAGGACTACGACAAGCTGCTGCTTGAAGACGTCAAGCTCAAGGCCGAGTTGAAAGACAAACTCAAGTCGGCGGGCGTCAGTTCGGTGGAGATCGAGCGTCCGGGGAACAAGCTGCGGATCATCATCAAGACGGCGCGTCCGGGCATCATTATCGGGCGCAAGGGCGCGGAAATCGACAAGCTGAAACAGGATGTGCAGAAGCGCCTGCGTTCCGAGGGAAGCCAGCGCGAGGTGCATGTCGATATTCAGGAGGTGCACAAGCCGGAGCTGGACGCGCAGCTGGTGTCGGAATCGATTGCGCTGCAACTGGAAAAGCGCGTGGGGTTCCGGCGGGCGATGCGCAAGTCGGTGGACTCGGCGTTGCGCTTCGGCTGCAAGGGAATTAAGGTCCGCGTGAGCGGACGGCTGAATGGCAACGAAATCGCGCGCTCGGAGTGGTATCTGCAGGGCCGGTTGCCGCTGCACACGCTGCGCGCCGACATCGATTACGGTTTTACCGAGGCGCGAACGACCTATGGAGTGATCGGGGTGAAGTGCTGGGTTTATAAGGGCGAGATTCTTCCGGTGAAGAAGCGCGAAGCGACTCCGGCGCGGGAAGTGGTCACTACGGGAGCGTTTTAGAAAGACGATTGCAGAGGTCAGATTGCAGAGGCGAAAAAGCGCTTTTTCCTGACAACTGAGAACTGGGAACCGATTTTATGTTGATGCCGAAAAAAGTTAAGTACCGCAAGCAGCAGCGCGGGCGCATGACGGGGAAGGCCTGGCGCGGCAGCGAGCTGTCGTTCGGTCAATACGGGCTGAAGGTGCTCGAACCGGGCTGGATCACCGACCGCCAGATCGAAGCGAGCCGGGTGGCGATGACGCGTTTTGTGAAACGCGGCGGCAAGATCTGGATCCGGCTCTTTCCGGACAAGCCGGTGACGAAGAAGCCGGCCGAAACCCGTATGGGCAAAGGCAAGGGCGCGCCCGATCATTGGGTCGCAGTGGTGCGGCCGGGAAAAATACTGTTTGAAATGGAAGGCGTTACCATCACGGACGCGAAAGAGGCGATGCGGCTGGCATCGCACAAGCTGCCGTTGCGGACGACGTTTGTGAAGCGGGAAGTGCTGTAGCGACGGCGAGGAAAAGCAGGTCCTTCGCTTCGCTCAGGATGACAATTCATTTTTTTGTGACTTTGGAAGTGATTTTATGAAGGCAGAAAAGATACGCAATTTAACCGACGTTGAGCTCAAGCACCAAGAGCGGGACCTGGCCGACCAGCTCTTCAAGCTGAAGTTCCAGATGAATATGGGACAGACCGAAAGCTTGAAAAAGATTCGCGGCCTGCGGCGGGATATCGCGCGCGTCCAGACCGTCCTGCGCGAGCAGGAACTGGCCGCCCGCAAGACGGAAACCAGCAAGGCGGAGACACGATAATGGCGGAAACTAATCCCGGAACTACCGGCCAGGCGGAAGCGCGCAAGCCGCACCACAAGGAATTGATCGGTACCGTGGTCTCGAACAAGATGCAGAAGACGATCGTGGTCGAAGTGACGCGGAAGAAGGCGCACCCGATGTACAAGCGGGTGATTTCGATCCGGAAGAAGTTTTACGCGCACGACGAGAAGAACGAAACTCATGCCGGCGACGTGGTGAAGATCGAAGAGTCGCGGCCATTGTCGAAGCTGAAGCGGTGGACGCTGAAGGAAATTGTGCGCAAGACGGCGCTGGTGCCGGAGGTCGATATCGACGCCGGTACGGGCGTTGCCGCTAAGTAGCACGACGCGGCGCGGCAGCAAGATGAGAGGGAGACGAACATGGCGGTAATGATGAGATCCATGCTCGAGGTCGCCGATAACTCCGGCGCGCGCAAGCTGCAGATGATCCTGCCGCTGGGGGGCTCGACTGGTTTGCGCGCAGGCCTGGGCGACGTGATCACGGCGAGCGTGAAGGAAGCTGCGCCCGACGGCCAGGTGCAAAAAGGCAAAGTGGTGAAGGCGGTGATTGTGCGCACGCGGAAAGAGCACCGGCGGCGGGATGGGACTTACATCCGTTTCGACCAGAATGCGGCGGTGCTGATCAACGAAACCGGAGAGCCGGTGGGAACGCGCGTATTCGGTCCGGTGGCCCGGGAACTGCGCGAGAAGAAGTTCGTGAAGATTGTGTCGCTGGCGCCGGAAGTGCTGTAAGGGCCAGGTTTCAGGGTTTCAAAGTTCCAAGGTTTCAAGGTGCCTTGCAACGATTGCAACCTCAATGAACGATTTGTGAAACTGTGAAACCTTGAAACATCGAAACCTGGAGTTGGTATGGGAACGGCTACTACTACGGAACACAAGCGCGTCGATATCCGCCGGAACGACACGGTGAAGGTGATGACCGGGCGCGATAGCGGGAAAGAAGGACGCGTTTTGCGCGTTTTTCCAGACGAGGGCAAGGTGCTGGTGGAACACGTGATGACGGTGAAAAAGCACGTGCGCCCGAATCCGCAGAAGAACATCAAGGGCGGGATCGCCGAACAGGAGCGGGCCATTCCGTTGTCGAATGTCGCGCTGGTGTGTCCGACCTGCGGGCCGGTGAGGATTGGGCGTGAGGTGCGCGGCGAGCGCAAGGTCCGGGTGTGCAAGAAGTGCGGGACGACGCTGGATAAATAGCCGTCAGCCTTCAGCCTTCAGCCATCAGCCATCAGCTTTCAGGTGGATGGCGCGGGCGGCGGCGGCGAAAATTTTAGGCTCACGAACCGGTATACGTCGAGATCTTAGGATCGACAATCCGAAACCGTGAGAGACAAGGCAGCATAGGCAATGGCAGACGAGCAGAAGAAAGGCGATCAGCAGCAGAAGAAACCGAAACCGCCCAAGGGCGAGAAGGGCCAGCAGCCGGTCGAGGCGAAGGCTGGTCGGGAAGCTCCGCGACACGCGGCGAAGGAGCGGCCGCGGCTGCGGTCGCGGTTTGAGAAGGAAGTATCCGCGGCCCTGATGAAGGAACTGGAACTCAAGAATCCGATGGCGGTGCCCCGGCTGAACAAGATTGTCGTCAATATGGGCGTGGGTGAAGCGACTCAGAATGCGAAGCTGATCGATCCGGCGGTGAACGAGCTGGGACAGATTGCCGGGCAGAAGCCGGTGGTCACGCGGGCGAAAAAATCGATTGCGGCGTTCAAGGTGCGCGAGGGGATGCCGATTGGCGCGATGGTGACGCTGCGCGGCGACCGCATGTACGAATTTTTCGATCGCCTGATCAGCATCGTGCTGCCGCGCGTACGCGACTTCAAGGGCGTGTCAACAAAATCGTTTGATGGCCGCGGCAATTACACACTGGGACTGCACGACCAGCTGATTTTTCCGGAGATCGATTACGCGAAGGTGGACAAGCTAAAGGGCATGAACGTGACCATTGTGACGACGGCGCGGAGTGACGATCAGGCGCGGTCGCTGTTGAAGCATCTGGGAATGCCGTTCCGGGCTTAGGTCAGAGGTTAGAGGTCAGATTGCAGAGGTAAGAATCCAAAGTTTGAAGAAGAGGTTGCTGGAAGCCAGCAGCCAGGAGCTAGAAGCTAAGTGGCCACTACAGCAAAACGAGTGAAGGACGCGAAAAAGCCGAAGTTTTCGTCGCGCAAGCATAATCGCTGCAAGATTTGCGGGCGACCGCGAGCGTTTCTGCGGAAGTTCGGCATTTGCCGGCTGTGTTTCCGCGGATTGGCGCTGCGGGGCGAGATCCCCGGAGTTTCGAAGTCGTCCTGGTAGAAAAGCGGTTGTCCGTCGTCAGTTATCAGTTGTCCGTCGGGCGTTCTATCGACTCACTACTGAAAACTGACAAGTGACAGCTGAAAACGACCGTAAAGAAGCAAGCTGCTGACAGGTTCTCCGCTGAATTTATGAATGATGACGCGGAGCGAACGGGCGGCTTTAGGAGAAGCAAACGATGAGGTTGACCGATCCGGTCGCAGACATGCTGGCGCGCATCCGCAACGCGATTCGCGCCCGGCACCAGAAAGTGGATATACCAGCTTCCAAGCTGAAGACGGAGATTGCCCGCATTCTGAAAGAAGAGGGCTATATCGCGAACTTCAAGCCGGCGGAGGAAGAGGGCCATAAGGTCCTGCGCGTATATCTGAAGTACGGCAATAACAACGAGGCGGTGATCACGAACCTGGCGCGGGTATCGCGTCCGGGATGCCGCGTGTATGTGCGCCGCACCGAGATTCCGCGCGTGCTGGGCGGGATGGGAATCAACATCCTGACCACGCCGAAGGGCGTGATGACGGGACGCCAGGCGCGTCGGCAGGGCTTGGGCGGCGAATTGCTTTGCGAGATTTGGTAAGGCGGCTTCTAGCTACTAGCTTCTGGCTATTAGCTAAAGCGGCATTCCGGGAAAGGCTTTAGCGAGAAGCTAGGAGCCAGGAGCTAAGAGCTGATCTTATGTCACGAATTGGAAAAAAGCCGATCGCGATCCCGAAGGGCGTGACGGTGAAGATCGAAGATCATACGGTGATGGTGCAGGGGCCGAAGGGCAGGCTGGATACGGCGCTTCCGTCCGGGATCACGATGGAGCAGAAAGACGGCAACCTGGTGGCGGTGCGCGAGAACGATTCGCAGGCGGCGCTGCACGGACTGGCGCGGGCGTTGGTCAATAACGCGGTCGAAGGCGTGACCAAGGGCTGGATCCGGGAACTGGATATCGTCGGCATCGGCTACCGCGCGGAGATGAAGGGCAAGGGGACGGTGGTGTTCAGTCTGGGGTACTCGCACCCGATTGAGTATCCGCTGCCGACGGGCGTGGATTGCGCGGTGGATGCGAAGCTGACACATCTGACGTTGAACGGGATCGACCGCCAGAAGGTCGGCCAGGTGGCGGCGGAAATGCGCTCGTTGCGTCCGCCCGATCCGTATAAGAACAAGGGCGTGCGCTATCTGGGCGAGCGGTTGAAGAAGAAGGTCGGGAAAACAGGCGCTAAGTGACGTCCTTCGCTGTTGGTCCTTCGCCGTTCGCTTCCCCGGTGTCGCGGGTTCTTGCGATCGACGAATAGCGAATAGCGAACGACGACGAGGGTTTCAACATGCTTGGAATTGCTTCAAAAAATCAGACACGGCAGCGGGTGCACGATCGTATCCGCAAAAAAGTGATGGGTACCGCGGAGCGTCCACGGCTGAACGTGTACCGGTCGCTGAACCATATTTACGTGCAGTTGATTGACGACCTGAAGGGGGTCACGCTGGCGGCGGCTTCGACGGCGGACGACCGGAAGGGTACGCGCGTGACCGGTGGCAACGTGGCTTCGGCGAAAACGGTCGGCAAGAAGATTGCCGAACTGGCCAAGGCGAAGGGCTTCACCAAGGTTGTATTCGACCGCGGGGGTTATATCTATCATGGCCGGGTGAAGGCCGTGGCCGATGCGGCGCGCGAGGCGGGACTGCAATTTTAAAAACAGTTCTCAGCTGTCAGTTCTCGGTTCTCAGTGAAAGCTGAAGACCGGAATCCGATAGCTGACGACTAGAGAGTTACGGGAATCAGAATGCCAAGAGTTACCAAAAAACTCGATGCGGGTTCGTTCCAGTTAAAGGACCAGGTGGTCTCGATTAACCGGGTGACGAAGGTGGTTAAGGGCGGCAAGAATATGTCGTTCGCGGCGCTGGTGGTCGTGGGCGATCCTTCGGCGGCGGTGGTCGGCTTCGGATCCGGCAAAGCGAAGGAAGTTCCGCAGGCCATCCGCAAGGGGATCGAGTCGGCGAAGAAGAACCTGATGCGGATCAACCTGACGCAGACCACGGTGCCCCACACGGTGCTTGGACGTTTTGGCTCGGGCATGGTGCTGCTGAAGCCGGCGCCCGAAGGCACCGGGGTGATAGCGGGCGGAGCGGTGCGGGCGGTGATGACCTCGGCGGGGGTTCAGAACGTGCTGACGAAATCGATTGGCACGAACAATCCGCATAACGTGATCAAGGCGACGTTTGAGGCGCTGAAGAAGCTGAAGAGCCGCGAGCATGTTGCGGAGCTACGGGGCAAGGCGGTACAGGAGCTGTGAAAAGCAGGTTTCAAAGTTTCAGAGTTTCAAGGTTTCAAAGATAGCCGAGGACTTTTGGTTTTTACCTTGAAGACGTTGAGACTTTGAAACTCTGAAACCTTGAGGATTGAAATGACAACCAAGACATCGAAATCGACGCCGAGCGGCAAGATTCAGCTGAAGTGGGTGCGGTCGGCGATCTGCACTCCGGAGAAGTACAGGAGAGTAGTGAAGGGGCTGGGATTTACCCGGCTGAACCAGGTGATTGTGCGGCCGGACACGGCTGCGATTCGCGGCATGGTGAAGAAAGTTCCTCATCTGGTGGAAGTGGTGGAGTAGAAAGGTTTCAATGTTTCAGAGTTTCAAGGCTTCAAGTCAAACCGGCATAACTGGTCTAGCCTTGAAACTTTGAAACCCTGAAACCTTTAAGCATGGAATCAATATGAATTTATCGACAATACACGCACCGAAGAAGTCCACGGAAAAGAAGAAACGGGTTGGGCGCGGCATGGGGTCGGGCATGGGCAAGACTTCCACGCGCGGCCATAAGGGGCAGTGGTCGCGGTCGGGCGCGCGGCTGATTCGCGGATTTGAAGGCGGGCAGATGCCATTGCACCGTCGCATCCCGAAGCGCGGATTCACCAACATTTTCCGCGAGGAATACGATGTCGTGAACCTGAATCGGCTGGCAACGCTCGGCGAGACTGAAATCACCCCCGAAGTCCTGAAGAAGGCAGGCGTGGTGAGCGGCAAGTCGCCGGTCAAGATTCTCGGCATGGGCGAACTCTCGTCGGCGATTACCGTGCATGCGCACAAGTTTTCGAAGTCGGCACAGGAAAAAATCACCAACGCAGGCGGCAAGTTTGAGGTGTTGCAGTAATGGCGGAAATTGCAATCTTCAATAAGCTGTCGAACATCTTCCGGGTTCCCGACCTGCGCAAGCGCGTGTTATTCACGCTCGGGCTGCTGGCGGTGTATCGTATCGGCGGGCACATTCCGACGCCGGGGATCAACGGCGACCGGCTGGCGGCGTTCTTCGAGCAGAACCGGGGCTCGGTTTTGGGCTTTGTCGATCTGTTCAGCGGCGGCAATCTGCGCCGCCTGACGATTTTCGCGCTGGGCATCATGCCCTACATTACGGCGTCGATCATTCTGCAGTTGCTGACCGTGGTCTATGAGCCGCTGGCCAAGCTGCAGAAAGAAGGCGAACTGGGGCGCAAGAAAAT
>JBAVAA010000321.1:0-5092 GCA_049585515.1 Terriglobales bacterium
GTCCAGATCGTAGAGAGGAAGTAATCGCTGCCGTAGCGGTGAAAAATGAAGTGGGCTTTCTCCGGCGTCACCTTGCCTTCCTTCGGGATCGCCAGAAACGTAGCGGAGTGCCGGCCATTGCTATCACTCTGGATGCGCAGCTGGCCGTTCGCCACTCGCTGAATCGTGTAGTCCCCCGCTTGCATGCGCTCGTTTTCCACCACAAAGTTAAAAGGAACCGTGACCTTCATCGGCCCGTTGTATTGTGCCAACGCCGGCACCGCTGCACCGAGCACCAACATCGTCGCTACTGCCAGACCTGCCAGATTCTTGTTCATAACTCCTCCTCAGTTTTTTGTTTTCTGGAACTTTTTTCGCGACGCCGCCTCGGCTGTGTCGCGTTCACATGTGCATTCAACGACGGGTCAGACAGAAGGGAAATGCTCCAGGGGTGAAACATGGCCGATCCGTGGGTGACCGTGCAGTCTGCTGAAAAAGAATGGTTTAGATTGTCAGGTGACTTGTGCGGGAGCCCTAACTTATCTTCCCCGGCAGGCAATCGCGCGTCTAATCAGACAGGTGACCCATCAGGGAACTTCGAGAGCGGACGGTTCGTAGCATTTTGTAATAAAAACTTGTAATAAAAAGAGGGTGGTAAACTTTGCTTTCAGGCAGGTCGGAATCTCAATCAGCGGACTCTCGCGTGCCCATGGACAATCCTGGATCGAATGGCAATCCGTTGCGCTTTTCGAGCTTCGAGGTCGATCTGCGCGCCCACGAGCTCCGCAAGTTCGGCACTAAGATTAAGCTGCAGGATCAGCCATTTCAAATTCTCACTCTGCTTCTCGAAAAGCCCGGCGAAATCGTCACCCGCGAAGAGCTGCGCGACCGCCTATGGCCCGCCGACACATTTGTGGACTTCGACCACAGCCTGAACAGTGCGGTGAAGAAGTTGAGGCAGGCTTTGAACGACGATCCCGATGTTCCCCGCTTCATCGAGACCCTGCCCCGCCGCGGCTACCGTTTCATCGCACCGGTGGGCAGCGGCGCGAGTCTTGGCTCGCCTGCGCAGGCGGGCGAATCTCCAATCCAGAACAACGCGTCTGCGCCCTCACCGGCGGACAAGCCCGTGACTCAACCCGACACGTCTGCCGGTCGTCCGCATCGTTATCATTGGAAACTCTGGGCGGCGGGCGGTTTCGGCTTTCTTCTGGCGCTTGGAATCGTGGCCTGGTTTGGCTTCTCTCGACCCACAAACTCACCCAGCCTGGCGCCCATCCGCCTCGTACCCCTTGCCTCTTTCTCGAACGATTTTTCGAAAGGATCGTTTTCTCCCGACGGCAACCAGGTTGCCTTCGAGTGGGACGGCGACCGACCCGTCGATAGTCCCGATCACGGCGCCAGTATCTACATCAAGCAGATCGGAATGGAAAAGCCGGTTCAAATTACCACCAATTCTGGCTACGATTTTTTCCCTGCCTGGTCGCCGGACGGCCGTTACATAGCCTTTTTGCACGCGGGCAAGGGCGAACATCCGGGCGTCTTTCTCGTCCCCGCATTGGGCGGGACCTCCCGCAAACTTCACGACTTCGCTACTGGTTCTGGGTTCAAACCCGGGCTCAGTTGGTCTCCAGACGGCAGATTTCTGCTTTTCTCCGACCAAACTGGAAATCAGCCCTATCACGTAGAACAGCTAGACATCGAAGACTTGAGTGAACGCCAACTCTCCAATCCTCCAACTCCTTCCACCGGCGATTTCGGCGCCGAGTTTTCTCCCGACGGCAAGAGCATCGCCTTCATTCGCGATACGAAAGATGTCCAGGATATTTACGTAATGCCGGCATATGGCGGCACACCCCGTCGTCTCACATTTGACAATCGCCTTCTGGTGGGACTGGCCTGGACGCCTGACAGCAAGGAACTGATTTTCTCGTCCAACCGCGGCGGAGCGAGTTGGGGCCTGTGGCGCATGTCCGCCTCCGGCGGCACACCAGAGCGCGTTTCCGTGGGATCCGAAGGCGCTTTCCTGCCCGACCTCAGCCTCAAGGGAAATCGTCTTCTTTACGCCAGCGGATTCTGGAAAGAGAACATTTGGCGCATTCCGATCGGCCGCGACCATCATCTTGGCAAACCCGAGCGTTTTATCTTTTCCACCACCCAGGAGGAAGGTCCGCAATATTCCCCCGATGGCAAACAGATCGCCTTCCAGTCCACTCGCTCTGGCAACTTCGAAATCTGGCGTGCCGACGCCGACGGCTCCAACCTCATTCAGTTGACGTCATTCCGTGGCCCGCTCACGGGCACGGCCCGCTGGTCGCCGGATGGACGGCAGATTGTCTTCGACAGCCGCCCGGGCCCGCACCCGAATATTCACATCATCAGCGCCGACGGAGGACCCACCCGCCGTTTTCCCAACGACACCTCGGATGACGCTGTGCCGAGTTGGTCGCGCGACGGCCGTTCCATCTATTTCGCCTCCAACCGCAGCGGCTCGTGGCAGGTCTGGAAAAGGACAGTCGATGGTGGGCAACCCGTGCAGGTTACGGCGAATGGAGGATTCGCCGCCTTCGAATCGCCCGACGGCAAATCCATCTACTACGCAAAATTCAACGAGCCCGGTATCTGGAAGGCGCCAGTCGGCGGCGGAGTGGAGACCAAGGTCATCGACGACCCCCCGGCAGACTATTGGGGATACTTCGCAGTCGGTCGCGATGGATTGTACCTCGGCGGAGACATTGGGACGCCCGCGAAGCCCCGTCCGGGCTTCAAGTTCTTCGACTTCGCTACCCACAAGATCGCAATCATGGGGGACATAGACAAAATGCCCTGCGAAGGCGCTCCCGGCCTGTCGGTCTCATCCGACGGAAAGTATCTCCTCTTCGTGGAGGTCGACGAGGAACGCAACAGTCTGATGATGGCGGAAAACTTTCGGTGAGGTGTCTCGTTCCACAAGAGCTTCACCTCGTCCTGTTCCTTGTAGTGCGGCAACGGGGCTTTGCCCCGTCCGAGCGGACATAGCCGAGCCTCCACGCATTGGGCAGTTTCCATCATCTTCGGAAGAGGCCACAATGTCATTGCAGCCCCTGCCGTCGAAGAATCTCCACTCTTAATTCGGTGGCAAACCTCCGCCTGCACGCAGCTCGACCGAGGGCGCATTGGCAATCGCGTCGGCGAAAGTGTAGGCCGGTCCAGTTGAGGGGGTGAGGAACGGCGTCAGCGCAACTACTGCGGAATGAGAACCGTTGTACACGCTGTAGATTCTATCCACCAATTCGTAATTGCGGTTGTTGGCCGGATTTGAGTTGGATATCACTCGTCCCAAAACCCTGTGTTCAGGCTCGATCCCAAGAATGGCGGCGGCGACCTCCGCATAGTACGAGAGTTCTGCCCGTGTAAAATCGGAACTCTTGCCTGCTACCCCCGACATTCGAGCGAACTCAACGATCGCATTCAGGTAAGCGCTGATAAAGGCGTTCTCCAAGGCTTCCAGCGTAGCGATGAAGGGCACCAGGGTATCAAACACTCCCGTGGGGAAGTAGAAGGTCTGCACCGGATCGCTGGCCGGCCCGGAAATCCCCAGAAGCGCCCGGAACAGGTCAGCGTGAGTAATCTCCTCACTCAACGCGGCGCGCAGATAGTCCACATCACCCAGGTTGCCGCTGGACTTGACGTGAGTGGCTGTTCCTCCTGGACCCGCCAGAGCGGGGTCCTGGATCACGGGACCCACCAGACCGTTGTAGTAAAAGGTGGTCGCCAGGTCTTCGGCGATCAGTGCCGCTGTGAAAATTTCAGCGGGAGTATCTTTGGTAACGGGATCCTGGACGCCGCCGGAGTTTGACGTCGAAGGCAAACCTTGGGCTAACATCGGGGCAGCGCTTCCGGCAACGAGCGCGGTTGCAGCAACGCCAAGGCCGGCAACACCGCTTGCCCGCAGGAATTTGCGACGGTCGAAGTTCTTTTTGGCGGTTTCAAGTACGCTATCAATTTTCATTGGGAGTCATCCTGGGATTCGAATTTGAACAGATGAGCGCCGCCGGTATAACGGCGCTTGTGCAATGAGTACGGAATCAAAGTGAAATCGGATTGGGCTGTAGAGTTCTTAATTCATAGGAGATTCGTTTGCAGCCCATATTCAAAAAACAAAAGCCGGTTTTGAGGCCGGCTTCTGGAATTTCAATCGAGTTCTCGATCCCGAAGTGCGCTAGTTCGGCATCAGCACCGAATCGACGACGTGGATCACTCCATTGGACTGGAAGACGTTCGGAATGGTCACCAAAGCGCTGCCGCCCTTCTCGTCTTTCAGCATAATGTGTTGGCCATCGGGCGAACTCAGCCACAACTTGCCTCCTTCGACCGTGGTTAGCTCAGCCATGCCATGGCCCGCCTTGATCTTGTGCTCGAGTTCCGACGCGCTCCACTTCCCGGCGACTACGTGGTAGGTAAGAATCTTGGTCAAGGTGTCTTTGTTCTCCGGCTTAATCAAAGTGTCTACCGTGCCGGCGGGCAGCTTGGCGAAAGCTTCATTGGTGGGGGCAAATACGGTAAAGGGCCCAGGCCCCTTCAGCGTATCGACCAATCCAGCCGTTTTCACTGCGGCAACCAGGGTCGTGTGATCGGCCGAATGGACTGCGTTGTCAATAATGTCTTTGTTCGGGTACATCTCCTGCCCGCCCACCTTGGGATTCTGCGCTCCCGCAACCGCGAAAGTCGCGGTAAGAATCAGCAAACTCGCAAGCGAAACAACGATCTTCTTGTTCATTGATATCTCCTGAAATGCTTTTTCAGTGTTAGTACGCACCCGGCCGCCGGGCGGATTGGATTCGCCGCAAAAGGGTTTTCATCCAGAAAGAAGGGAGAATTCGGGAAAGCACTTCAACGCCGGAAAAACGGCGGTGGCATGACCCTCGAGCGGGTTCAGCGGCGACGCGCTGCCTACTCGCCCGCGCCCACGATCACCGCCTGGCCGCGGGGAGCTTCATGCGAACCGGTTGCCGGTTCCAGAGTCACGGCGAAGGTCTTAGCCTCCAGGCCGCGCGACAACGGAGGATTCAAAACCGCAGCGCTGCCGTGCGCGTCCGGCCGGAAAACGCCCGCCGCTACCGGGCTGCCGACA
>JBAVAA010000322.1:0-5228 GCA_049585515.1 Terriglobales bacterium
GGACTTGGTCGAGTTCGGATTCACGAACACGAATCCCTGCTGCATCAGGGTCTCCTGGTAATCGAGAGTCAATCCGTGCAGATAGATGAAGGACTTCGGATCCACAAAAACCCGGAGGTCGCCGAACTGGAAGACACGGTCGCGCTCCCGCGGTTGCGTATCGAAGCGGACGTTGTAGCTCAGGCCTGAGCACCCGCCGCCCTGCACGCCCAGGCGAAGGCCGCCCTGTTCGGGCGAGATGTTTTCCTTCACCATGGCGGAGCGAATTTTCATGAGCGCGTTTTCGGTGACCTGGATGCCCTTGGCTGGAGGCGCAGATGCTGTCTTCGCCGCTTCGTCTTTGATTGCTTGATCCATATCCTTCGCAGGCGCAACTATCGGACTCGCTTGGGCGATTCCCCTTGTCACGGTCTTTTAGAACCAAAGACTTAGGAGATGCACATCGGCTGAGTCTTTGAGAAATAAGGACTTATTCGTAAAGTCTTTATAAACCAAGGACTTAGCAGGAATCCTACTTTGCCTGCATCTCCGCCGGCTTCGCCGAACCCTGTTTCTTCTTCCAGTCGCCGATGGCGGCCCGGATGGCATCCTCGGCCAGCACGGAGCAGTGAATCTTCACGGGCGGCAAGGCGAGTTCCTTCACGATCTCGGTGTTCTTGATCGCCAAGGCCTCGTCCACCGTTTTTCCCTTGACCCATTCGGTTGCCAGCGAGGACGACGCGATCGCCGAACCGCAGCCGAAGGTCTTGAACTTCGCGTCTTCGATGATGTTCGTCTGCGGATTGACTTTGATCTGCAGCTTCATCACGTCGCCGCACTCGGGCGCGCCTACCAGGCCGGTGCCTACGTCGGCATCCTTTTTGTCCATTGAGCCCACGTTGCGCGGATTGTTGTAGTGATCGATTACTTTATCGCTGTAGGACATTTCAATCTCCTTAGAACACTCTTTTGCATCTGCCGCCAAAATTCGGTCGTCCCTACGGGACTTTAGTCACTTTTTCCTCTGTTCCCAGCGCTGAAGCGCTGGGCTAAGCTCGGACGCCCCTCCGGGGCTTTATTCAGCCTCTCTTTATTCAGCCTCTAGTGAGCTGCCGGTTCTGCCGCCCACTTCACGCTCTTTAAGTCCACGCCTTCTTTCGCCATTTCGTAGAGTGGCGATAGTTCGCGCAGGCGCACTACCGTTTCGACTACGCGGTCGGCTACGTAATCGACTTCGGCTTCGGTATTGAAGCGGCCGATGCCGAAGCGGATGGAGCTGTGCGCCAGATCGTCGCCGGTGCCGAGGGCCTTCAAAACATAAGATGGCTCAAGCGTCGCCGAGGTGCATGCCGAACCGCTCGAAACCGCGATATCGTTGATGCCCATCAGCAGCGACTCGCCTTCCACGTAGGCAAAGCTGATGTTCAGGTTGCCGGGGAGCCGATGCTCCATCGAGCCATTGATATAGACCTCATCGAGGCGGCTCATAATGCTGTCTCGAAGGCGGTTGCGCAGGCCCGCCAGTTTGCAGGATTCCTTCGGCATCTCTTCGTTCGCCAGATCGCAGGCTTTGCCCAAACCGACGATGCCGGGAACATTGAGGGTTCCGGAACGCATGCCGCGCTCGTGGCCACCGCCGTCGATGAGCGGGACGATTTGGACTCGCGGATTCTTGCGGCGCACGTACAACGCTCCGGCGCCTTTTGGGCCGTAGAGCTTGTGCCCGGTGATGGAGGCCACATCGATGTTCATTTTGTTTACGTCGATCGGAACCTTGCCGATCGCCTGGACTGCGTCGGTATGGAAGATGACGCCGCGCTCGCGGCACAGCTTGCCGATCTCCGCGACTGGTTGCAGCACGCCGATCTCGTTGTTGGCCGCCATAATCGTGACGAGAATCGTCTTGTCGTCCATGGCGCGTTTCAGATCATCGAGGTCCACCAGTCCGTTTTTTTGTACCGGCAGATAGGTCACTCGGAAACCGAACTTCTCCAGGTGCTTGCACGTGTCTAATACCGCCTTGTGTTCGGTGACCGCGGTGATGATGTGGTTGCCCTTCTCGCGGTACATTTCGGCGACACCTTTGATGGCGAGGTTGTCGCTTTCGGTGGCGCCGGAGGTGAAGATGATCTCTTTCGGAGTTGCGCCGATCAGCTTGGCGATGCGCTCGCGCGACAACTCGACCGCTTCTTCCGCCACCCATCCGAAGGGATGGTTGCGGCTGGCCGCGTTGCCGAACTTTTCCATGAAGTAAGGCAGCATCTCTTCGAGCACGCGCGGATCCATGGGAGTGGTGGCGTGGTTATCCATGTAAATGGGCAGATTGATCCCGTTGGGAGCGGTGCGCTGTCCGTTGTCTTCATTCCTGCTGGTTGGGGTCGCCGTCTTTACGTCGGTGCTCATGATTCCTTGCTCCTGCGCAGCCCCTATAGGGGGCATTTATTTTCGTCGCTTTCGGCATCGCTGAAGCGATGCCCTGATACGAACCTTTGTTTCCGCGTACTCACTGACTGATACGAACCTTTGATTCCGCGTACTCACTGCCTGATACGAACCTTTGATTCCGCATACTCACTGTTGGCTACGAAATTGTTATCAACTCTGTCGGCTTTTTGGTCTCCGGTCTCGTTACGTCGATCACTTCCGGCTCTTCCTTCATGTGGGAAATTTTGATGTTCTTCAGTACCTGTTCGATGCTTTCATTCACCTTGCGCAGAGGCTCGCGGATGGTGCAACGATCGCTCTGGTCGCATTCACCGCGAACGGTCACACATGACGTAATGAACAACGGCCCATCAATGGCCTTGATCACTTCGAAGGCCGAGATCATTTTCGGGTCGCGGGCCAGCGTATAACCGCCATTCATGCCGTGCTGCGACCGTACCAAACCGACCTTCGCCAGGCGCTGCAGAATTTTTGCCAGCGCCTCTTGCGGGATGCCGTAGGCTTCGGCTATATCCTTGGCGCTGCATGCGCCCTGGTCGGCATGCTCAGCGAGATGCTTCATGGCCATGAGGCCGTAGTCCGCTTTTTTGGTCAGTTTCAGCATGGCAGAATGCCGACCTTAATGGTCGGATTCAATTCCGACTGTTTAGGTCGTATTTCGATTCTAACCGCATCTGAAGCTGGGCGCAAGGGCGATCAGGGGGTGGTCAGATTTGGTGAGCGAATGGTAAGTTTCGGCAGCTAAATGGCTTAGATCAAGGGGAAGAAGAGTTTGGTGTGTGGAAATGATATCCCATTTCGCGGTCACTGACCGAGGGGGTATCAGGGGAATCTGGATTTCTGACTGTACGTGCGGACTTCACGCGTGCGAGTGTTGTTTGAGCCCTTGGAAAACCAATTCGCAAATCTCGTCGGCGAAACTTTCTTCGAGCTTGACGTGCCGGATCAGAAAGCGCATCAAGATGGGTCCGTAGAGCGCATCGAGGATGAGGTCAAAGTTGCAACCAGCTGACAGTTCGCCGCGATCGACGCCACGCTGCAGAGTCTGATAGGCCTGCCTGCGCCTGGGCCACAGAAATCTTTCGCGATAGGCCTCAAGCAACTCCGGATCAGATTGTCCTCCGGCGAGCAGCGCCGCGACGATCCTGCCGCGCTGCGACCGGAAGATACGAATCAAGCTCCGCATCTGCCGGTTGATATCGTTGCAGACGGAGCCGGTGTTCGGGAAGCGCAGTTCCTCGTCGGCGCTGGCGGAGAAGGCGTCGGCGACCAAGGCACCTTTCGTTGGCCACCAACGATAGACAGTTGTTTTGCCAACGTTGGCGTCGGCGGCGACCGCTTCGATGCTCAACTCGGGCAATCCACCGGACTGTTTGAGCAGCTTCAGTGTACTGCGCAGAATTGACTGGCGGGACTCTTCGCTGCGCGGACGCCCGGGCGGGCGTTTTTCCGCGGACCCATCTCCATTACTTCCGTTTCGGGCCGGTGCGCGGCGAATATGATTTTGAGCCATGGCTGAAGTCTAATATAATATAAATCCGAAACGTATTGTTTTGAATCTTAAATTGCATGTTCGACAGGTCGTGGGACCTGCAGACCCGGCAGTGGGCTTTTTGTCGGTGTCGGGCTTCCGGCATTTTTTTCGGCAGTCGGTTTTCCTATGTGGATAGTCGCGTTAGCGCTTCGGCGTCCTTATACGTTTGTAGTGATGGCTCTGTTGATCGTGATTCTCACGCCCATCACGATCCTGCGAACGCCGGTCGATATTTTCCCTGATATCAACATTCCGGTGGTCAGCGTGGTTTGGAGCTATGAAGGCATGTCGCCGCAGGAAATGGCGGACCGCATCGTGAGCAACTCCGAGCGCGGATTTACGGTCACGGTGAATGACATCGAGCATCAGGAATCGTTGGCCGTACCCGGAAAGGCGGTGATCAAGATCTTCTTCCGGCCGAGCGTCAACCTTTCCATGGCGATGACGCAAGTGACAGCGATGTGCCAGACCATCCTGCGCGGATTGCCTCCGGGTACGACTCCGCCGCTGGTGATTACATACACGGCATCCACGACGCCGATTGTGCAGTTGGGTTTGAGCAGCAAGACGCTGCCGGAACAACAATTGTTCGACCTGGGCAATAATTTCTTGCGCACGCAGTTGACCACGGTGCAAGGCGCGGCCACTCCTTACCCCTATGGTGGCAAGCCGCGGCAAATCCAGGTGGACCTCGATCCTGTAAAGCTCCAGACCTATGGGTTGGCGCCGGCAGACATTGTGAATGCAGTGGCGGCGCAGAACCTGATTCTGCCGGCGGGCACAACCAAGATCGGGCCGACCGAATACAACGTGGAGATGAACGGCACTCCGGACACGATCGCCGAACTGAACGGTCTGCCGGTGAAAACGACAAACTCGGCCACCCTGTATCTGCGCGACGTGGCACACGTGCGCGACGGATTTGTGCCGCAAACCAACATCGTGCGGCAGGATGGAACGCGCGGCGTGCTGATGTCGATGTACAAACTGGGCGGAGCTTCCACGTTAACTGTGGTCAACGCCATCAAGGCGCTGGTGCCGGTGGCGTTAAAGACTCTGCCGCCCGAATTGAATATCAAGGCGCTGTTTGACCAGTCGCTTTTCGTGCGCGCGTCGATTCAGGGAGTGTTGCGGGAAGGCCTGATCGCCGCCGGTCTTACCGCCGCCATGATCCTGATCTTCCTTGGCGATTGGCGTCCGACGGTGATCATTGCGGTCTCGATTCCCTTGTCGATTTTCGTCTCGGTGATTCTGCTGAGCGCGCTGGGGC
>JBAVAA010000323.1:0-2805 GCA_049585515.1 Terriglobales bacterium
GATGACGGGTGCTCTGTTCGCTCGACCTCGATCCACGCTTCCCGAACGGCCAGCAAGTCCGTAATGACCTGGTTGGCTGCGCGCTTCGAAGGATGAAATTGCACCCACAATACGTTTTCGCGCAGAGCGTTATAGAAATTGTCGAGATCCCGGGCGACCTTGCCTCCCAGTGCAAAGTCCAGCGACGATTGCAGGTGCGCGATGACCAGAATCGCGTGCTTGACGCGGTCGCTGCGGCGCTGGATGTCATTCCGCTCGATCGCGATGGCGACCTGCCGCATATCTTCAATCATTTGCTCATAAAGCCGCACCACGAGCGCCACGGGGTTTGCTCCCCGGACCGCCGCTTCTCGATAATGCTTTTGGATATTCATGCCGGTATGCCTCGATTAGCTGCTGGTGGTGGTTCCGGAGGTTGTGGCGTTTCCGGAAGTTGGCGTTGTGTTCGTGCTCGTGGGCGTGGTCGGCGTGGTGTTTGCGCCGGTCGAGGTGATCGATCCCAATGCTGTCTGGATTTCGAGAAGCGTAAACGGGTATTGCTCCAGGGACGCGTTGACGGCATTGAACACGAGTTCCAACTGCGCCTGCTGGGCGGCTAATTGAGTCTGAAAATTCGTGATTTCAGTGGTGAGGTCGCTCTGCTGGCTCTGGTTCGCGGCAAGATCCTCACTCAAGACGCCGGTGGCCGGGGCGCTCAGGTTGCTGAGGTCAGTATTGAAGGTGTTGGCAAAGCCAGTCAAGCTCGAATTCTGGAAGAAGTTCTGCACGCCGGCGGGATTGCTGGCGAGCTCATTGCTGAATGCGGGATGGGTATCGGTGGCGACCGGGTTGATGGTGAGAGTTCCGTCATCATTCACGTCGATGCCGAGCGCCGCCAGATTGTTGAGGCCGCTGCTCACCGAAGTGGCATCGGTCGTAGAGTAGGCCACATCGGCCAGCAGGCTGGACTGCAGGATTCGCAAGGAATTGTCCGACCCCAATGTTCCTTGCGAGTTGGTCGAGGTGTTATAGGCGAACTGACTATTGATATCGCTGACCACGGTATTGTAAGCGTTGACAAAATTGGTGACCGCGCTGGTAATGCCGGTGGTATTCGGGCCCACTGTGACCTGCACCGGCAGACCCGAATCGGCGCTCTCTAGGTTCAGGGTCAGATCCGGGATCGCTTGGGTCACGGTGTTGGTGGTGGTCGAATAGGGGATCCCATTGACCGTAAACAGGCTGTCGGTTCCTCCCACGGGCGGCTCAAAGGTCAAATTGGTTGTGTTGCTGCCGCCGACAGCCAAAGCCCCCGGACTGCCACTAGCCTGGCTGTAGATTGCCAGGCGCGAGCCGCTCGCGTCCGTTACCACGTTGGCCGTGATGCCCCAGTTGTTTGCGGTACTTTGCGTATTGATGGAGTTAGCGAGCGTGGTTAGCGTGTCGTTGGTGCCCGCCGTAATCGCAATATCTGCAGTCGTTCCACCTGAGCCTCCGATTTGGATTTGCAGGTCGCCCGTGGTTTGGCCAGTGGGCAACACCGACGTGGTCGCATTGGCAATTGAGGCCGTGTAGAGAGTACCCGTGGTCGCCAGGCTGCTGACTACCACGTTGTAGCTGCCTGCCGTGGCTCCCGCTTGCACCGTGGCCGTCAGGACCGCGGACACCGACGACGTTGCGGTCAGCCCGGTCAGAACGCCCGTCGGATCGGCCAGCGCCTGCACTGCGGTTTGAAGCGCGGACAAATCGGTACCGATGTTGGTGATGGTGGTGGCCTGTTTTTGCAGGGTCGCTTGGTCCGCCTGCCAGGCCGTCACTTGTCCACTCTGGCCCGCCTGAATTTCCGACACAATCGAAGACACATCAATACCGTTTCCGTTCAGCAGGCTCGCCGCGTTAAAGCTAATCCCCATGATTTCTTTCCTCGCTTCCAGCCGCCGGGATCTCGCTAGCGCGCAGTTTGGCCGCCTCTTCAACGTCCTGGGCGATTCCTCGCTCCACGCCAAGTTCCTCGCTGCTGGGCACTTGGAACACCACGTTCTTCCCCTTGTCCAGATACTCGACGATTACTTGATTCTTAATATCAGGATCCTGGTGCACTTCGACGACATCTTCCGGCGGTTCGTAGCTGGAAGGAGCATTTTTTGTGGTGGAGTTTTCTTGCTTTGGCAAAGTTACCGAAACGGGATGCGCCGGCTCTTCTGCCGCGCTCGGCGCCACCTGGGCCGCGCTTTGGTTGTGACGCACATTGGCGTTCTCTGTCTGCTCACTTTTGGGGGGTGGAAAACTTAGCACCGGTGCGATGCTCATATCAGTACTCCGCGCACTACTCCGGATTTGTACAAAGGAGGCGGTTGGTTGGCCGCCTCCCCCGTATTAGGCTCCTAATTTATTGCAACAGCTTGAGAATCAGTTGGCTCTGCTGGTTGGCCTGGGCCAGAGCGGAAATTCCGGTCTGCTCCAGAATGGAGTACTGGGAAAGCTTGGCCACGGTGGTTGGAATATCGGCCGCGGTGACATCGTTTTCCGCCGAAGTCAGGTTCTGAGTTTGGTTGTTGATGACCGAAGAAGCCGACTGCAGGCGGTTGACGGTCGCGCCAATGGTACCGCGAAGTTGAGCAACAACAGCGACGGCAGAATCGATCTGAGTCAGGGCTGCGGTAGCATCCGCGCTAGTGAGCAGATCGTTGGTGGTAGCACCACCGCCGCTGAATAACGCCGCCGAGAAGGTATTATCCCCGCCGGTTGACGTGGAAGCGATAAAGTTGCCCGTTCCAGCGGCCGACGTGCCGGCCCCGCCCGTCAGAGCCGTGAACAGGATCTGAT
>JBAVAA010000324.1:0-4120 GCA_049585515.1 Terriglobales bacterium
TTGTGGGGACAGGTACGCGACTCGGAGATTCTCGAGGCAGTCGAAGAGAAGAGCGCGGAACAAGCGGGTCGCGACCTCATCGAATTAGCCCGCGAACGCGGCGGTCCAGACAACATCACCGTCGAGATTCTGCGCCTTCGCTGAGGCCTGTGGACTCCGATTTGTCTCTTTCGCTTTGCCGCAAATTCGTTTCTAATGCTTCGCTATGAATGGGAAACTGCTGTGGCTCGGATCCAGTCTTCTCCTGGCGGGCATTTGTCTGGCAGCATTCGCAGTTGATCGCGATCCGGACCGGGAAATCGCTCATGAGCTGATTGCGGAAGCGCTGAAGTCTTCGCCTCTGGAAACGAATCTCCGGCGTTTGACCGATGAAATCGGAGGACGCGTTCCCGGGACGCCCGCCTTCCAGCGCGCGGTGGAATGGGGCAGCGCGGCATTCAAGGACGCTGGAGCCGACAGCGTGCACACTGAAGAATTCACCATCCAGCATTCGTGGGCGGAGGGTGCGACCGCAATGACCGCATCGCTATATTCCGGAACCACCTTTCCCGTCCACGCCGTGTCGGTCGCATGGGCGCCAGCATTGGTCGCGGCAAAGCATGTTCCGATCGTCGATGTTGAGGATGGTTCGGCCGACGACTTCGCCAAGGTTGGGGATGTAGCAGGAAGAATCGTGCTCGTACATTCCAGAGTGCTGGCGAGTTGGCAGGATCTGTTCGGCGAATACGATCGGGCGCCGGGAATAATCGCGCGAGCCGTGAAAGGGAAGGCCAAAGCCATCGCATTCATGGCGACGCGCCAGCACGAGATTCTCTATCGTCATACAAACTCCAATGCCGGCGAGATCGATACACTTCCCCAGTTGATCGTGGCTCGTGAAGATGCCGAGCGCATTGCGCGCTTGTTGGCGTCGGCAAATCCGGTGTGGGCCGATGTTTCAATTCCTAACAAAATAGGTCCAGCGATCAAGACATGGAACGTGGTGGCGGAAATTCGCGGCAGTGAAAAGCCTGAGGAGTTTGTAGTGCTTGGAGCGCACCTGGACTCCTGGGAACTGGGAACGGGCGCGCTCGACAACGGATGCAACGCCGCGCTGGTGATCGATGCGCTGCGCGCGATCAAGGCGTCTGGCCTGACGCCGCGTCGATCGATTCGGTTCATCCTTTTTTCCGGCGAGGAGCAGGGAATGATCGGTTCGCGGGCGTATGCGGCGGCGCATCGCAACGAACTCGACGAAGCGGCAGGCGTGGTCGTTTTCGATAGCGGTACGGGGAAAACCACGGGCTTTTCGGCCGGAGGACGCAAAGACGTCATTCCCGCGGTGCAAGCGATGTTGGCGCCGCTGGAATCTTTCGGCGCCGCGAAGGTAGAAGCGACAGCCGAGTTTGGCACCGATAACTTCGACTTTATGCTCGAAGGCGTGCCAACGTTTGTTGCCGATCAAGAGGAAGCGAATTATATGGAGAATTATCACGCGACCACCGACACCTTTGACAAAGTGGATTTGCTTCAGCTCAAAAAGCATGTGGCTGAAGCGGCCGAACTAAGTTTCGCGCTGGCCAATGCTTCAAAGCGCGTCGGTCCGCGCCTGAACCGCGCCCAGATCGAACAGACCTTAATAGAAACCCATCTTGACCAGGAGTTGAGGGAACTGGGCGTGTGGGCCGAATGGGCCACTGGAAAGCGTGGGAGAGAGCGGTAAAGACTATTTCAGATTTCAGAGGTCCGATTGCAGAGGTGAAAGATCCGGACGTTAATCTTAGCACTCTGACTTCTGACCTCTGCAATATTTTTGCTAACTCCCGTCGTAAGATTCCCTGTGCTCATCTTCTGGATTCTCTTCAACCTGTTTGTGCTGGCGATGTTGGCGCTCGACCTGGGCGTTCTGAATCGCCGCTCGCGAACGGTTGGACTTCGCCAGGCGCTAATCTGGTCTGGCCTCTGGATTGCCTTGGCGGCGGCGTTTGCGGTGCTGGAATTGTTTTGGCACGGGCGCGCTCAGGCGCTGCAGTTCACGACTGGCTACATCATCGAACTGTCGCTCAGTGTCGACAACCTGTTTGTATTTCTGCTCATCTTCCGCTATTTCGATGTGCCTGAAGAATACCGGTACAAGGTTCTGTTCTGGGGAATCATTGGGGCGCTTGTCATGCGGGGCGCGTTTATCCTCGCCGGCGTGGGCCTTATCCAGCGCTTCAATTGGATCACCTACGTGTTCGGCGCTTTGCTCGTTTATTCGGGACTCAAACTGCTGCGCCAGGGCGAGCAGAAAATCCATCCTGAGAAGAATATCGTTCTGCGACTCTTCCGTCGGGCTCTTCCGGTGACGAAAGAATATGTGGGCGGACGGTTCCTCACGCGCGAGGCTGGACAAAAAGGGCTTTGCGCGACTCCGCTCCTGGTGGCGCTGATCGTCGTCGAGACCAGCGATGTCATTCTTACCGTGGACTCGATTCCAGCGGTGCTCGCGATCACTCTGAACGCTTTTGTGGTCTATACCTCGAATGTGTTCGCCATCCTTGGTCTGCGTTCGATGTACTTTGCGTTGGCGGGAATGATCGACCGTTTCCATTACCTTCATTATGGGCTGTCCGTGGTGCTCATTTTCACCGGGCTCAAAATGCTGGGCTCGCATTATGTGGAGATCCCGACCGAATGGGCGTTGGTCGTCGTGCTGTTTGTTTTGGGAATTTCCATTGCCGCCTCGCTGCTGTATCCGCAAAAGAAACGCGAGTAAGCTGCGAGGTGGGAGTTTCGAGCTAAGACAACCGGTTCGCGTGCCTCGTAGCTCGCGGCGTTACGACCTTCGACCCGATCGACAGTGTTCCCGTACGCTATGATGAACATTCATGATCAGCGTTCCCGTTAGTACACCTTCGCGATCTTACGAAGTACTCATCGGAAGCGGCCTGCTTGCGCGTGCGGGAGAATGCCTCGGCAAGTTTCTTGAAAACCGGCGAGCGTTTATAGTCACTGTCCCGCCGGTGCGCCGGCGCTGGGCAAAGGTCCTGCTGAAATCGCTGTCGGTTGCCGGGATTGAGACGGCGCTTCTCGAAATGCCCGATGGCGAACGCTCGAAGCGTCTTGCGACACTGGAAAAACTCGCTGAGAAGCTGGTAAAGCAGGGCGCAGATCGCGGAGCAACACTGATCGCGCTGGGCGGCGGCGTGGTTGGCGACGTCACGGGCTTTCTGGCATCGATCTACATGCGGGGCGTGGATGTCATCCAGGTGCCGACGACCGTGCTGGCACAAGTGGATGCAGCGATCGGCGGAAAGACGGGCGTCAATCTGGTGTCGGGAAAAGTGTCGGGGAAGAATCTGCTGGGAACCTTTCACCAGCCGCGCACGGTACTGGTTGATCCTGCGGTTCTGGCAACGCTGCCTTTGCGCGAATATCGCGCAGGCCTTTATGAGTCGTTGAAGTGCGGCATCATCGGAGATCCCGGACTGTTTAAGCTTTTCGAAGACCGGCGCCGCGAGATTCTGGATCGCGATCCGGCGGTGATTGAGAGAGTGATTGCCGATTCGGTGCGCCTGAAGGCATCGGTTGTAAGTGCCGACGAACGCGAAGGCGGTTTGCGGCAAGTGCTCAACCTCGGTCATACGATCGGGCATGCGCTCGAGGCCGAGACCGGATATAAGCGGTTGCTCCACGGAGAAGCGGTTGCTTGGGGCATGATCGCCGCGACCCACATCGCGCTCTCTACCGGCAAACTCGATAGTGTGACAGCGGGACGCATTTCCAGTTCGATTCTCGGCTTTGGCCCGTTGCCGCGCATTAAGTTTCAAACCGCGGGCATTCTCAAACGGCTGCGTTCCGATAAAAAGACTCGCGGCGGAGTCGTGCATTTTATTCTGCCCCGCGAGATCGGCAAGGTTGAGATCACTAGCGATGTGCCGGAAGAAGTCGTGCGCTCGGCGGTTGACGAGATTTGGAAGCTGGCGCGCAATTAACGGCATGAATCAGGAAATCAATCAGCGAATCGTGGGTGCGGCTCCGGCGGGCGCGCTTGATCGCGAATCGGCGGCGAAGGCTGTCCGCGAGATGTTTACTTCGATCGCGCCGCGCTACGATCTGCTAAATCATGTCCTTTCGTTCAACATCGACAGGTTGTGGT
>JBAVAA010000325.1:0-2804 GCA_049585515.1 Terriglobales bacterium
GCGCAGGATATGACCCCGGAGGAAGTGAAGAATCTGCACCTCGATGACGTGGACAATTACCAGAAGCGCCTCTATTTCTGGCAGAATGTACCGCGCCGAGCCAAGTACAACGAAATCTGGAACGAAGTGAAAGCCACGCAGTAGCGGTCGTTGCACGTGTGGCGCGGACCTGCCCTGAGCGAAGTCGAAGGGGCCCTCGGCCGCGTGTATGCAGTTCTCAACTGAAAGCTATGGCAACGACGTCAGAATCCGAACTGGCAATCACCAACCATCCACACTCCGCTCCCCTCCTCTCCATCCGCTCCGTAGCCAAGGACTTCGGCAAGAACATTGTCCTGCGCGACATTTCCCTCGAAATTGCCGAAGGCGAATTCCTCACCATCCTCGGCGAAAGCGGCTCGGGAAAAACCACACTGCTGCGAATCCTCGCCGGCTTCGAGCAACCCACCTCCGGAGAAGTCTGGATGTCCGGCGAGCGCCTCGACCGCCAGCCTCCCTATCGCCGCCGCGTGAACACCGTCTTCCAGCACTACGCGCTCTTTCCGCACATGACCGTCGAACAAAACGTCGGCTACGGATTAGTCATCGCCAAACGTCCCGCCGTCGAAATCGAGGCGCGCGTAAGTGAAGCACTGGCCAAGGTCAAGATGTCCACGTACGCGAAATCGAAGCCCTCCAAGATCAGCGGAGGACAACAGCAACGCATCGCCCTCGCCCGCGCTCTGGTCAACCGCCCGCGCCTGTTGCTGCTCGACGAGCCGCTCTCCGCGCTCGATGCCAACCTGCGCCGCCAAATGCAAGTCGAACTCAAAGCGCTGCAGCGCGAAGTTGGAATCACCTTCATCTTCGTCACCCACGACCAGGAAGAAGCCATGGTCATGTCCGATCGCATCGCCCTGCTGCGCTCGGGAGAACTGGAACAAGTAGCCAGCCCGCGCGAAATCTACAACCACCCCACAACGTCGTACACCGCGCAATTCATCGGACACACAAATTTATTGCACGCCGACGTTCGCCACGGCACGGCTAGATGTGGCGGATTGACCTGGCCCACTTCCCTGCCCGACGGCCCTTCCTTATTCTCCCTGCGTCCCGAACACATTCGCCCGGCGAGCGCTGCATCTGCGGCGAATCCTGCGTTAGATCATGCACTAAATCCGACGATAGTTCGTTTCCGCGCCATCCTTCGCGACCAGTCCTTCCACGGCGCCACCGACCTTATCCGCGTCGAGTCCGATCACGCCCTGATTCTGACCATACGCACGGCCAGCCGCGATCTGCCCGGTTCCGACGCCCAGATCGAGTTCGAATTCTCCGCCGCCGATGCCGTTCCCGTCCGCCCGACCAGTTATGAGGAAAAAGCCTGATGTTCTCCCGCGCCTACCGCGCCGCCATCACCGTCCCGCCGCTGCTGTGGGTAGCCGTGTTTCTGCTTGTGCCTTACCTGCTGATGTTCTGCTACAGCTTCTGGTCAGTCAGCGAATCGGGGATCATCGTCCATTCCTGGAACCTGGACAACTACCGCGAACTCCTGACCAAGCCCGTCTACTTGCAGACCCTGCTACGCTCCATGTGGATCGCCGCTCGCGTAACGTTCTTCTCTTTACTTCTAGGCTATCCACTGGCTTACTTCCTCTCATTTCACGCCGGCCGCAGAAAAGATCTCTACTATCAGTTAGTAATCATTCCGCTGTGGGTTAGTTATCTGGTGCGCGCCTACGCCTGGAAGACGATTCTAGGCACCGACGGCGTTCTGAACACCCTTCTGCAATATGTGCACCTGACCAGTCATCCGTTAAACTTCCTCCTCTACAGCCCATTCGCCGTGGTGCTGACATTGACCCACATCTATACGCCCTTCACCTTCCTGCCAATCTACGCATCTCTGGAACACGTTCCGCGCAACCTGGTAGAAGCCTCGCACGATCTGGGAGCGACACCTCAGCAGACTTTCTGGCGCGTGATTTTTCCTCTCTCCATTCCCGGAGTTCTAGCCGGAGCCACCTTCGCCTTCGTCCTAAGCCTGGGAGACTTCCTGGCGCCGCTCTTACTGGGCGGTCCCAGCGGCATCATGATTTCGAACATAGTAGTAAGTCTGTTCGGAGCCGCCTATAACTGGCCGCTAGGAGCCGCCATCTCGCTCTGCATGTTAGCGCTCGTACTGGGTCTGATTTTCCTTTCCGAGCGACTGGAAAAGAAGTGGAGTTTTTCATGACTCAAACTGCCGCCATCATAACCGCGACCAGCCCTGCACAAACTCCAAACCCTGTCATCCTGAGCGGAATAAGAACTTCACGAAGTGAAGTTCTTGCGGAGTCGAAGGACCCCTATTCGTTTGTCCTCCCTTACGATTGCCTTCGGGCATTCTCCCCATGCATCGGATTGCAAAGATGAAGGGCGCTGGCAATCCGCGCCTGCTAACCGTCCACGCCCTTCTCGTCTTCGTTTTTCTGTACCTGCCCATCGCTATCCTTATCCTCTATTCCTTCAACGGACAAGGTGTAGGAGGCTTCCCCCCACACGACCTAACTCTGAACTGGTATCGCATCCTATTCAACGACGGAGCGATCTGGGATTCCGTCCTGAACAGTCTGATAGTAGCCGCAGCCGCGATGTTCATAGCCCTGCTCTTCGGAATCCCCGCCGCCCTGGCCCTGGATCGCGCCCAATTCCCTGGCAAAGCTCTGTTCCGCCGCTTGGTCCTATTGCCGCTGATTCTTCCTGGAATCATCACCGGCCTGTCGTTATTAATGCTCTTTCGGGTAGCCGAACTGAAACTAAGCCTGATCACCATAGTCTTAGGC
>JBAVAA010000326.1:0-5616 GCA_049585515.1 Terriglobales bacterium
TTGATTGTGTAGTACACAGTTTCCAGCGGGATCTCGAATTGAAGAACAACGCAGTCGGCGCTTTTCAGCATTTCCGCCGCAGCCTCCACGTCGGCCGGTTTCAATTCATCGTTGGCGCCTTTGACGACGATGATCCGATTCTGTCCCGAAGGATCCACAAAGATCGGCGCCACCCCGCTGGATACGCCGGGGACCTGCCGCACATGCGTGGCATCGATCCCCAGTTTTTCAAAGTTCTTAATGGTTGAAGGGCCGAACAGATCGTCTCCAACTCGCGCCACCATAAAGACCTCAGCCCCGCAAAGCCGCGCCGCCACTGCCTGATTGGCGCCTTTTCCACCGAACCCCAGGTCAAACTTCTGGCCAAAGATGGTTTCTCCAGGTTTGGGAAACTGCTCCGCAAACGTAGTCAAGTCCACATTGGCGCTACCCACGACCGCAATCCGAGGACGCTTAGCCATAATTTTCCCCTTGCTGCCGCCACGTTCAATCAGCGCGAGGCCTCTTAGTGAGGAAGGCAGAGTTTAGTCAGGCGGTCGTGGCATGTCAACCAGCGCAGCGCATCTATTCCTTGATATCCGTTTTACCTCTGTATGTACCTTTGCCCCTGCAATTACCGCTTTTTTTGGTAATTCGGCGCATTCATCTGGCATCCGCTCACACGGTTGGGTATTCTCTTCAAGATGGCCACCGTCTCGTTGAGCGAACTGCTAGGCACGCCTGTCTATGACGCCTCCGGCGCTGCCAGTGGCCGTGTCCGCGAGGTAGCTCTCGCGCCGCAGGAGGATCCTTCCCGTGTTTCTCTGCTCGTAGTCAAAACGCGAGCGGGAAACCGCATGTTGCCCCTGACCGAAGTCTCTTCGATCAATGCTGGCGTTCACGCCTCCACCGCGGCTGCGGATTGGGGCTCGTCCAAAGGCCACGAAGGGCTCTTGCTGCTTAGCCGCGATTTGCTCGATCAGCAGGTGATCGACGTGCATGGCCGCAAGGTCGTTCGCGTAAACGACGTGGATTTTCACCACGATAGTGCGCAAAATCGTTCGATTTTGAAGGTCGGCGGAGTGGACGTCGGCGCCCGGGGCGCGGTTCGCCGCTTGCTGAAAGGCATGGTCCCCGCGGCTGCCCTTCGCGCCTTACTTGCGCGGATCCCTCCTCGTGAGATTCCCTGGGATTTTGTGGACATCATCGAAACCGATCCCGCGCGCCGTGTCAAGCTCAAGATCTCGAATGAGCGCTTGGCCAAGCTGCATCCTGCCGACATTGCCGACATCGTGGAGGATCTGGCGCCCGACGAGCGCGAAGCGGTATTTGAAACGCTGGACGAGGGCGTCGCCGCCGGCGCCTTGGAAGAACTCCAACCCAAGGTGCAGAAAGCGGTCCTGGAATCGCTTGAAACCGATCGCGCCGCCGATATTGTCGAAGAAATGCAGCCTGACGCGGCTGCCGACCTGCTGGCCGACCTTCCCGATGAACGGACCGCGGAAATCCTGGTGCAGATGCAGCCGGAAGAGCGCCAGGAAGTCAAAGACCTGCTCGAGTTCAAAGAGAATACGGCCGCCGGCCGCATGACCACCGAGTACATCGCGCTGCCGGTTACGGCCACCGCTCACGACGCGATCGAAACCATGCGTTCCTTTGAAGGCCGCATGGAGAATATGAGCACGGTTTACCTGACCGATTCTCACGGTACGCTGGCGGGCGCGATCCCGCTTGTGAAGATTGTTTTGGCACCTCCCACCACGCCGCTGCTTGCGCTGAACCAGGAGCCGCTTATCTCCTGTCACAAAGACACTAGAGAACACGAATTTGCTGAACTCTTTGACAAGTACAACCTGCTGACATTGCCGGTAATCGATGAACACAATCGACTCACTGGAGTGATCACGCCCGACGACGTAATTGCGATGCTGCGCGCCAAACTATAGCCGCGTAGAAACGGGGCTCGCCCCGTCTCACGAAGGAAGAGGCAGCGAGCCGCGTCTCTACGAGAAATAGTTTCCTCGTTTCGCAGATTCGCCTATCCAGACGACACTTCCAGCATTTATTCTGTTCGTTCTGTTTTGCCAATTTGACTGCACCTGTGGCCTTTGGCGCATGAAATTCTTGAGAAGTTGGAAGATCCGGTTCCTGCTGTTCTTCGCCGTCGTGGGCCCGGGCTTCATCACCGCGATTGTCGACTACGATGCCAATGGCATTTTGACGTATTCGCAGGCCGGCGCGCTGTTCGGCTACATGCTCTTGTGGACGATGATCCCGACCACAATCGCCCTGATCGTGGTGCAAGAGATGTGCGCGCGCATGGGAGCGGTGACTGGCAAGGGCCTCAGTGACCTGATACGGGAAGAATACGGCCTGCGGATTACCTTCCTCATGATGCTCGGCATTCTGATTACAAATTTCGGAAACGTCGTCGGCGAATTTATCGGCATTGTGGGTAGCTTGGGACTGTTTGGAGTCTCGAAGTACATCGCAGTTCCGATTTGCGCAGTGGTCGTCTGGCTCATCGCAGTTAAAGGGCAGTACAAGAGCGTGGAGAAGGTTTTTCTGGCGGCTTCATTCTTCTACATCACATACATATTTGCCGGAGCACTCTCCAAGCCAGCATGGATCGAGGCTGTGAAGGCTACGGTGAAGCCGCCCGGGATGGCAGCCTTCAGGCATGGGCCATACCTCTATATGGTGATCGGCGTGGTCGGCACTACGATCGCGCCTTGGATGCAATTCTATCTCCAGTCTTCGATCGTGGAAAAAGGAGTCACTCGTCGCCAGTACAAGACCTCGAGAATGGACGTGATTGTCGGATGTATCTTTACCGACGTTGTGGCCTGGTTCATCATTGTCGCCTGCGCGGCCACGCTGTATCTTCATGGCAATCGTGACATTCGCGACGCTGCCGACGCCGCTCAGGCCCTGCGACCATTGGCCGGCGACTGGGCCTACATACTATTTGCTCTCGGGCTTTTCAACGCGTCGCTGTTTGCAGCTTCGATTCTTCCGCTTTCGACCGCTTATACGGTTTGTGAAGGCTTAGGCTTAGAGTCGGGGGTGGAACGCAAGTTTTCCGAAGCGCCGGCGTTTTACTGGCTCTATACCGCACTCATTGTTGCGGGCGCAGCCGTGGTTCTGATACCCGGCCTTCCGCTGATCAAGATCGCTGTGTTTTCGCAAGTGGTCAACGGCGCCGTGCTCCCCTTTGTGCTGATCTTCATGTTGTTGCTGATCAACAAAAAAGAACTGATGGGCGACTACGTGAATAAACCCACCTTCAACATCATCGCCTGGGCCACCACCGCGATCATGATCGTCTTGACGGTACTTCTGGTCTACGGAACCATGCGCGGTACTGGATGACAATGTATTTCCCGCTGGTCAGTGCTTAAATGACCTTGCCCGCTGCCAGTTCTTTTACAAGTCCCAGGTCCGCTTCCAGGAAATCCAACCCTAGCAGTTCCTGTCGCGTCACCCAACGGATCTCGCGAAAAATCCGGTTTTCAATCTCGCCCTGGTAATCGCGCACTTCGTAGAAGCGGAGTTCTACCGATCCGCCGCCCGGATATTCGTGGACCAGGCGGGCGACTTCCACGCCGACCTCGGCCACGATTCCCAATTCCTCCTCGAGTTCCCGGCGCATAGCGTCGCGTGGCTGTTCGCCCTCTTCGATTTTTCCGCCGGGAAATTCCCATTTGAGCGGCATCACCTGGTGCCGCGTCCGCTGGCAGGCGAGGATCAGTCCATCTTTCAAAATCAGCGCGGCGGCGACTCGTTTCATGGATGAGCAGGCGCTTCTGGCTGCCAGCTTCTGACTTGTAGCAAGCAGCCTTTAATGGAGGATTGCCAGCCGCTAGTAGCCAGTCGCTAGAAGCTGGGACATTTGTCTTACCCTTTTTCCAGTCGCTGGCCCACGAGTTGAGCGCAATACTCAACCAGTTGGCGGTCTTCTTCGGCGAATGCCGCCAGAAAGTGACTGTCAATATCGAGTTCGCCGGCCACCTCGCCGTGCACAAAGATTGGGACAACGATCTCCGATTTGGTTTCCAGCGAGCAGGCAAGATAACGTGGATCTTTTTTCACGTCATCTACCACTACCGTCTTCCCCGACGAGGCCGCCGCGCCGCAGATACCCTGGTTCAGGGAAATGCGCGTATGGACGGTCATCGCTCCCTGGTAGTGTCCCAGGGCCAGCATCGCCGGCTCGACTCCAGCTTCCAGCATGTAGAAGCCCACCCAGTTGTACTTCAGCATTTGCTGGTTCAGCAGAAGCGCGATCCCTTTCATCAGTTGATCGGCGGTTCGTGCTTCGGAGTTCAGGCGGTCCACTGTGTTACGAACTTCGTCGATCTTGTCGGTATCGGATTTGGTGGTCATAACGATAATCCTAAACCAATCCGCCGCGCTTCAGCCTGTCCACCGGTGTTTGCGTTTTCGGTACTTGGGTAATGGAACGGAGTCCCGGCGTCGCGGAGAATACCGTGGGATGAATCGCCGCCGCGAGCGCGTCCAATCCCGCAACCAGCGTAGGCGCGGGAGTATTCAAGAGCTCGTCGGAGATGCAGTACACCTGCACTTTCCGCACCGCCGTAGTTTCGGACCAGCCTCTTTCAGGAGCGGAAGCGATCTTTGCCAGGGGAACGCGATCGCCGGCTCCGCACCAGGCGGCGATGATTACTTCCGGATCGAGCCTCGCGATCTCTTCCGCTGAGCACTGCGCTCCTGGTTTACACAGAAACTCGCCGTTAGCCGCATGTACCAGTTCGGCGACCCAGGGCTGCGAAGCGATAATCGGCTTGCCCCACTCCTCGCAAAACACGCGCTTTCTGGGCAGGCTAGCGGTCTGGCGTCGCATCTCATCAATTGCCGCCTGCATATCGGAAATCACTTTCGCTCCTCGCTCACTTGCTCCGACTGAGCCGGCGATCAGCGCGATATCGGCGTAGATGTCTTTCAGCGTGCGCGGAGCTAGTCCAAGAAAGCGAATGCCAGCCTTAAGGATCTCCGCGACCGCTGCTTCCTGGTAGGGAACGGCGGCGATTACGAGGTCCGGCTCGGCGGCGAGAATCTCGCTGGCCTTCGAGGACCAGGAGTCAGCGATGATAACTCGATCGCCGCCTCGCACCTCCGGAACCACATCGACACAGTATTTCGTGCAAGCCATGACGCGCTCCAATTCACCTATGCTGGCCAGAATTACGGTCGCGCTTGGTTGCAGGCAAGCGATCCGATGGGGACGGTACGAGTCATGCATCACCTTATTGTAAGGAGCATTTGTAGTGAATGCGAAATAGCCGATCGTTGTTGCCCCTGGGAAGGGGAGCCAGCGCCTGAAGGCGGATTTATGCTGAAGCGTTTGTGGCACACCTGAAGGTGTGCCCTGATACGAATCACCTCCTGCTGATAATGTGGCCAGCGCATTACAATCGCCCTGTGTATTCCGCCGAACTTCTTGACCACTTCCAGAATCCGCGAAACGCGGGAACGGTTGAAACGCCCGACGCCACGGCGCGTTTGGAGAATCCCGTTTGCGGAGACATTCTGGAACTGAGCATCAAATTAGAAGAAAAGGAAGCGACGAAACGCATCGCCGAAATCCGCTTTCGCGCCAAAGGATGCGTTCCGGCG